>JANNNL010000623.1:0-14204 GCA_031398525.1 Actinomycetes bacterium
CGAGGGGGATCGATCTCGCCTGGTTCATGACAGCGGGCTGGCGAACGGCGATCACCTCGAATGTCTCGGACTCGGGCGGCCGCGCCGGGTAGAGCGTGTAGCCGGCCCGGGGGAGATGCGTGCGCAGGTGGGCCTTGAAGGTGTGGCGGGTGACTTCTTGGAACATGAGCACGTCGGGCGCGGTTCGGGTGACGCCACCGCGGGCCAGTTGGGTGAGGGTCAAGCCGGTGACGGCGATGAACACTGCCGCCTCGGCTCGCTCGTCAACACGGTGGTCGTCGAGTCCATTCAGATTCCAGGTCAGGATCCGAAAGCTCACTCGTGAATTCTGGCCGACGCCACGTCTCGGGGTCCCTATGGCAGCGTTAGCTCGTGGTCGGTGCCGGGGATGTCGAAGCGGATGTCGGCCAGCTCGGCGTAGTTGTTGGCGAGGTCCCAGCGCTTCAAGCCGCCCGCCGAGATGGTGACCAGCGCACCGTTGGCGACCATCGAACGGCGGATCGGGAACCAATGGAACAGCCGACCGGTCTCGGTGATCGTGCGGTTCGTCCGGTCAACGCGGGCGATCACCGCTGAGGTACACGCCGCTTGGTCACCGATCTCGCAGACCAATTCTTTTGGGACGACGATGTCGCCGGTCTCGGGCCAGTAGAGGAACGCATGAGGGTCGATCGCCGCCTCGGTTGACTCCCCGATGGCCACCGTGGTGACGAGCGTCGGGTTGGTGGGGTCGTTGACGTCGAACAGGCTGAGTTGGGTGCCGCCGGTCAGCCCGGTTTCGGTGCCCTGATAGCCGACGCCGAGAAGCAGCCCATCGCCGAGCGGGTGCAGGTAGCTCGAGAACCCGGGCACCTTTAGTTCACCGGTGAGCTGCGGCGAGCGAGGGTCGGAGAAGTCGAGGACGTACAACGGGTCGGTCTGACGGAAGGTGACGACGAAGCCGGTTTCGCCCTGAAAGCGGACGGCCTGGATCTGTTCGCCCTTGCCGAGCCCGCCGACGAACCCCGACCTCGTTGAGCTCGTCGCCCTGACGTTCCAACACGTGCACCCCCGACGCTCGCTCGTTGCCGAAATCGGCCGCGTCGGTAGTTGTGGCGACCCGCAGGAAACCGCCGTGCTCGCTCATCGAGTACTGGTTGAGCAGGGTGCCGTCAGCGGCGCCCGAGGCGATGTACGCCGCTCCGGAGGGGCCCGAGAGGTCGAACATGTGCACTGCGGTGTGGATCGGTTTGGGGTTGACCGGGACGATGTCGGCCACAAGGTCAGGCCAGCGGGTGGTGGCGACGTAGAGGTTGCGGGCGGAGGCGTAAACCGACCCGCCGTCGGCAATGATTCCGGCCGCTCCAGTCGGTGGAGCAATGCCGTCACGGAGGTTGATCTCGGCGATCCACGTCAGCCCGAAGCCCGAGAACTCGCCCGGGTGGCCGAGGGTGGCGCAGTCGAGAGCCCGGCGTTGCGACCCGCTGGTGCCGTTCGCCTGCTCCTCGTAGGCCCGGGGCAACAGATCGTCGACAATCAGGTCGTTGACTACCTGCTTGTTCGCTTCCAACGCCTTGTCGAGCGTGTCGGTGGTGTTGTACGTCGGCCGCACGAATCGGATCTGGTTGGTCATCGCGTGGGTCAAGACGATGCGCGCCGTGCCGTCGATCGAGCGGGTGGCGAGCGGTATACCCTCCAGATGAGTACGGGAGGTAAGCGTCGGTACGCCGGCGGCGACGGAGTAGCGCTCAGCGACGGTGTCGGGGACCCCGTTCGACCGGTAGTTGGTGCCAACTATGAGCATCGAGTTGCCGTCGAGGATCATTTCGTAGCTGGAGGCTTGCTGACTCAGCGGCTCCTCGCTGACCAGAGTCGATGTCTCTAGGTCGACGCTGCGCAGCACTCCGTCGATGATCGAGTACACATAGCGACCGTCGGTCTCGGCGATGTCTCCCTCGTCGACGCCGACCTCCTGGGTGTTGGTCGTCGACGTGCCGCCCGACGTGGCCGTTGCCGAGTCGGTGGCGGCTTCGGCCGCCGGCGCAGGCTCCATCGCGGGTGCGGCCTCCATCGACGCGGCTTCGGTGGCGGCCGTGTCGAAGTTCTCCTGTCCAGGCATCCAGCCGATCGGGTCGATGCCGTACGGCGTGACCCGTTCGAGCAGCCGGTCCTTGGTCCACGCGAGCATTTCGTCGCAGTTGCCGAACCGCTCGTACGCCCGGATCGATGCCCCGGGTCCGCCCGGCGTGACCCGTGGTGACGGTGTCGTGTCAGCGTCGACTGTCGTCGTCGCTACGTGGCTGAATGTCTCCGATGGGGCGGACTGTGTTGCGCTCGAGCACGACGAGATCGCGAGCACGGTGAGGATGAGCGACGAGGTGGCGGCACGCTTCGACATGGTGGTTCGACGTCGGGGGCGTGAGGATTGGTTCCCGAGAATCTGCGACGCTGGATGCATGGAGACGGATCGCTACGGACTGGCCACTTCGGGGAGCGGCGGTATCGCCGCGCGATTCGACGAGGCAGTTGCCCAACTGCTGCGCGTGCACCCCGACGTTGGCGGATCTGTCGGTTCGTTGGCGGCAGAGTTCCCCGACGCGGCGATGGCCACCGCCCTGAGTGCGTACCTCCCGCTGCTCAGCACCGACCCGCGTGATCTTCCAGCGTCACGCACCGCGCTGGCCCGCGCCGGCGGTGGAAACGAGCGTGAACGAGCCCATCTTGCCGCTGCGGCTGCCTGGGCCGCGGGCAACATGGCGGGGGCGGGCGCGCTACTTGACGAGGTGCTGCTCGATCATCCGCGCGACATACTCGCCCTGTACGTCGGCCACCAGATCGACTTCTTCACCGGGATTGCCCGCAACCTGCGCGACCGGGCCGCGCGGGTGTTGCACGCATACTCGGCTGGTGACGATGCCTACGGCTTCGCTCTGGGGATGGCCGCCTTCGGCGTTGAGGAATGTGGCGACTACCAGCTTGCGCTGCGGTTGGGTCACGCCGCGCTCGACCACCACGCCGAGGATGTGTGGGCAATCCATGCCGTAGTCCACTGCCACGAGATGCGGGGTGACCCAGTGGGAGGTTCGGCTTTTCTGCACCGCACCGATGCCCAGTGGTCAGCGGGCAACGGGTTCACGGTGCATAACAATTGGCATGCGGCGCTGTTCGACTTGGAGTTAGGTCGCCACGACGAGGTGCTTGCCCGGTACGACCGTTCGATTCGTCGCGAGGTACCCGAGGTGGTGGTGCCGATTGACCTGGTTGACGGAACGTCGCTTCTGTGGCGATTGCACCTCGCTGGAATCGAGGTCGGCGAGCGTTGGACATTCGTCGCTGAGGCGTGGGCCGCGGTCGGTGATGAGCCGTTCTACGCCTTCAACGACATGCACGCGGTGATGGCGTTCCTCGGTGCCGGTCGGCTGGACGATGCCCGCTTCCTTGTTGACCACCGCAGGTTGTGGCTCGAAGCCGCACCTGATCCGTCGATCTCGAACGCGATGATGACGGCGGTCGCCGGCGTGCCGGTCGGACGGGGCCTGGTCGCGTTCGCCGAGGAGGACTACGAGACCGCCTGGCGAACCTTGCTGGCTGTCCGTCCGAACCTGGCGAAGTTCGGCGGGTCGCACGCCCAACGCGACGCCGTCGATCTGACGATCATCGAGGCCGCCAGACGCGACGGACGCAATCAACTCGTCGCCGCGTTGGCGAGTGAACGTCGAGTGAGTCGGGGAGCTATCTGAAGTTCTCGAAGTAGCGGCTGGGAGTGGGGCCACGTTGGCCCTGGTACTTGGAGCCGTTGGCGCGTGACCCATACGGGAACTCGGCCGGTGATGTCATCCGCAGGAAGCTGACCTGGCCGATCCGCATGCCGGGGTAGATCGTGATCGGCAGGCTGGCGACGTTGGCGAGTTCGAGCGTGACGTGACCGTCGAAGCCGGCGTCGATAAACCCGGCCGTCGAGTGGATCAGCAGGCCGAGTCGGCCGAGCGAACTCTTGCCCTCGATGCGGGCGACCAGGTCGGATGGCACGGCGACCCGCTCCAACGTCGAGCCGAGGACGAACTCGCCGGGGTGGAGCATGAACACGCCGTCGTCGGGGATCGAGATCAGCTCGGTGAGGTCTTCCAGGTCTTCTTTGACGTCGATGATGCCCGCGGTGTGGTTGCGGAATACGCGGAACAGGTTGGACACCTTGACGTCGATCGACGACGGCTGGATGCACGCCTCGTCGAGCGGGTCGATCACGATTCGTTCGGCGGCAATCTCGGCACGCAGGTCTCGGTCGGAGAGGATCATCGAGACGTGACGCTAGCCCGCCGACCTTGGTAACCTGGAGAGCGCACCTTGCGGGTGTAGTTCAGAGGCAGAACATCAGCTTCCCAAGCTGAGAACGCGGGTTCGATTCCCGTCACCCGCTCCACACGAAGTACCAGTTCAAGCTATGTTTCTGACATGGTCGTGTTGATCGTCTTCTGTCCGTTCTGGTGCGTTCTGGTGCGATACCGTGAGCGCACTCGCCGAGACACCCGGCGTTCGTGCCCTGGTCCGGGCCGCTTTTGGCGGTCGGATGGCTGGTGCGATGCGGGCGCGATACCTCGAACTGGCACGACGTGAAACCGCGGACGGGTTCGATGACCGAACGCTCGCCCGGGGTGTGGCGGTTGCAGACCACGTCCGATCCTGACGCCGTCACGGGCGCAACGCGTCGCTTGTCGCGAACCTTTCGCGGCAGCAAGGGTGAAGCGACTGCTGAACTGCAACGCTTTGTCGCTGACAGCGGCGCCGGACTGCAGGGTGGCAGCACGGTCACCGTCGCAGTGCTACTCGCATCGTTGATGAACACGGCCACCCTGTCGCCAACAACCCGCCAGGACTGGACCAGTGTGATCAACCGG
Source organism: Actinomycetes bacterium (assembly GCA_031398525.1). Lineage (GTDB taxonomy): Bacteria > Actinomycetota > Acidimicrobiia > Acidimicrobiales > Ilumatobacteraceae > JANMJD01. Next base: position 4,875 of record JANNNL010000623.1, read on the forward strand.
TACCTGATCCCAGAACTCGGTGACGTCGCCCTGTGGAAACTCACCGCCCGCGACTGCGACTACATGTACCAACGTCTCCGCACCGCAGGGCTTGGTGCCTCGCGAGTTCGCAACGCGCACGTGATCATGCACCGCGCCGTCGCCCAAGCCGTCCGCTGGGGATTGATCACCCGAAACCCCGTGTCTGACGCCACCCGACCCGACGTCTCCCGATCAACCGTCACACCACCGAACCTCGACAACGTCCGACGACTACTCGCGTTGGCCGAGCCGTGCGGTCCCTCACCACACTGCGCAACGCCACCGGTGCACGTGCCGCCGAACATGACCGCGTCATGTCAGCCGATGATCTCGTGTTCACCAACGACCCGCACGCCAAGGTTCCGTGGCGGCCCGAGTTGGTGACACGACGCTGGGAACGACTCCGCCACCGCGCCGGACTCGACCACGTCAAGCTCCACGGCCTCCGCCACTTCGTCGCCACCGAACTACTCACAGCCGGGATCGATATGCGCACCGTGTCCAACCGCCTCGGACACGCCCGAACCTCAACCACACTCGACATCTACTGGGCATGGGTCCCCGCACAAGACGAAGCCGCCGCCACGCACCTCGACACGGTTCTTGACCTGACAACGCATGAGCTTTGACGGACGACCCGGATCCGACCCGACCACCAAAACGACCTGCCCGGTGATCCCGGAAGCGTCGCGATCGTCCCGCTCACTTCGGGCAATATATGGGTGATGGACGCTGGTGAACTGACCCGGCATCCGAGTGCACGACAAGACCGTGGGTGGCTCGCTGCCTAGAACATCGGTCAATGACGGACAACAGCGGTGCCTGATGGATCGTCCGCGCAGCACGAAACCGCCCAGCTGCGCAGCATTTATACCATTCTACCAGGAGAAACAGACTCGTGCCCGTCCAGCTTTCCCAAGCTAAGAACGCGGGTTCGATTCCCGTCGCCCGCTCCACGGCACCTGCTCGCCAACTTGTACGCCTTGACGTCGTTGTTGCACGGATGTTGCACATCGACCGCCGACACGTGCGTCATCGTCTAACGCCGAGCCTGGCAACGGACCGTCACCAGCGACCCTCGCTAGTCACTCGGCAATCCGGTGAAATAGTTACCAACCTGGTGAAATAGTTGCCAAAGTGGCGAGATGGGCGCAAACTGGTGGGCGTGGACCTACAACACCCGCTCCGCTCCTTGGTGCCATCGCTCGATTGGGCGGTGCTCGAGGTGCTCGCTGCCACACAGTCCGGATTGGGAGTCAGCCAGATCGCTCGACTCGCGAGCCGCGGGTCACGCAAGGGCCATGCTGCGGTCCTCGACCGCTTGGTGGATCACGGTCTGGTGCTCGCAGAACCGGCCAACCAAGGTTTCATTTACCACTTCAATCGTGACCACCTGCTGGCTCCCGCCGTCCTGGTGGCCGTCGGGCTGCGGGCGCAGTTGCTGCACCGGTTGGAAGACGAGATGGCGCAGTTGGCGCCGCGCCCGGTGCATGCCTCCGTTTTCGGTTCGTTCGCCCGCGGTGAGGCTGGCGTCGAGAGCGACATCGACATCCTGCTTCTCGCCAGCAGCGAACCGGATGCGGCGGCGTGGGACTCCCAGATCGATCGGCTCCAAAAGCGGGTGAGGTTGTGGACGGGCAACCGCTGCCGTTGCTTGGTGTTCAGCGTGGACAGGGCACGCCAGCTGTGCGCGGAAGGAGAACCAATCGTTGCCAACTGGATCGAGGAGGGCCTCGTGCTGACAGGCGACCCGCTACAACGCACCCTCACCTACGAGGCTCCCATGGCGCCGGGCGGTGCTCGTCGGCGGGCCGCCCTCGCCCGGGTGAACTGATGAGTCCGAAGAAGCTCCAGGCGAGGCGAACCCAGGCGGGCGAAGGTCGTGGCCGTCGCCAGGTCGCTGAGAAGTACCTCGAAGTTGCCGCGCTCATCGACTCCGAGGACGGCGCTGCCATCAATGTGTGCGTTGGTGTAGCTGTCCTCGCCGGGATCGCAGCCGGTGATGCGATCTGCGCGGCTGCTCTCGGCGAGCGTTACTCCGGCCAGGACCACGACGCTGCCGCCGATCTTCTCGGGCGTGTCGACCCCACATTCGGCAAGCTGCTCGGCGATCTCGTCTCGCTCAAGGCCACAAGTCACTACGGCTTTGGCCTGCTGAGCGCAGCCCAACGCAAGACCGCCCTACGCTGCGCGACAGCTCTGGTGACACAAGCTCGCATTCGTCAGCCGTAGCCGGCAGTCCGACCCGCCCCCACTCTGAGACCACACGAACAACGAGTGCCTGACAACACCGATGTGGATCCGGGGATCATATTAGATCAGATATAGTCTTGCCTATGGACGTCGGCGGCCAACTTCGACGGTACCGGGACCGTGCTGGTCTGTCGCAACAGGCTCTGGCGGACGCTGCCGGCACGTCTCAGCCAACCGTTGCTGCCTACGAGTCGGGTCGAGTCACGCCGAGCGTGCCGACGCTCAACCGGCTGCTCGCTGCGTGTGGCTACACCATCGCGGTGGTGGCCGACGCCGGTGCGCCGAGGTGGACTCGTGTCGAAGAAAAGAGTCTGGCGATCCATCGACAGATCGCCGCCCGACTGCTGCAAGATCCGGTGCCCACGATCACGAAAGCTCGCATCAACCTCGAGAGACTTCACCGCGCCGATCGAGGAAACGCCGGGTACTGGCTCAACGAATGGGACACGCTCCTCGATCGGCCGACCGACGAGATCGTCACCGCCATGCTCGCCCGAACCCAGCACGGCATCGATCTTCGTCAGATGACACCATTCGCTGGGGTGCTCACCGACGCCGAGCGCCGTACAGCACTGCGCTCCGTCGCAGGGAGCAACGCAGCATGAAACGCACCGACCTCGAACATCTCCTCCGAGCGGCCGGACGCGTCATCGGAGCCGACCGAATCATCGTTGTCGGCTCCCAAGCGATCCTCGCCACCGTCCCCGAGTTCATGCTTCCGCCCGAAGCCACCATGTCGGTCGAGGCGGACCTCATCCCCCTCGACGGGACCGAGGCACTCGCCGACCAGATCGACGGCGCGATCGGTGAAGCATCAATGTTCCACGAAACGTTCGGCGTGTACGCACAAGGCGTCGGCTACGAGACAGTCACCGCGCCCGAAGGTTGGCGCGCAGACTCATCGCCTACTCCAACGACAACACCGGCGGCGTCACCGGCCTCTGCTTGGAGATCAACGATCTCTGGCTCGCCAAACTCTCCGCCGGCCGACCCAAGGACTTCGAGTTCTGCCGAGCACTTGTTCGCGCGTAAAGCTGGTCACGCCCGACATCGTTCGCGCGCGGGCACCGACGATCGACCCGAGAGCCGACCCGATCGAACTTTCGGCGCGAGTCGAGCGCCTTCTCGGCAACGGCGGTCAGACCTCGTCAACGAGTTGCACGTAGGTTGCGCGACCAGGTCGGATCGATGAGCTGAGAATAGAAAACACCGACCACGACGTGCTCAGCTTCAACACGACCGATGTCGACTGGTCCGCCGGTAAGGGGGAAGGGCCTGCGAGTGCATCTGACTGGGACTGTCCGGGCTGCGGCAGGAGGTGGAATGTTACGGGGGTCCTGCCGCGTCGGCTCGGAGCCGGAATCGTTGGATTTTGCCGGTCTGCGTTTTGGGGAGGCTGTCGGTGAAGACGATCGATCGTGGGTATTTGAATGGGGCGATGGTTGCTTTGACGTGGTCCTGCAAGCGGGTGGCCGTCGCTGGCGATGGCTCAACTTCAGTCCTGAGCACGATGTGGGCTTGGACGATGTGGCCGCGTTCGGGGTCGGCGACGCCGATCACTGCGCATTCGGCGACATTTGGGTGGGAGAGCAGCGCGGCTTCGACCTCGGGCCCGGCGATGTTGTAGCCCGACGAGATGATCATGTCATCCGAGCGCGCGGCGAAGTGGAAGTGGCCGTCGTCGTCTTGGCTGAACGAGTCGCCGGTGAGATTCCAGCCGTCGCGGACGTAGCGCTGTTGGCGCTCATCGGCGAGGTAGCGGCATCCGGTCGGGCCGCGCACGGCGAGGTATCCGACGGTGCCACGGGGCACTTCGACCATCTGATCGTCGACGATACGGGCGTGATAACCGCGGACTGGTCGCCCGGTACACGCCGGACGTGCGTCGTCGACGTGGTTGGAGATGAAGATGTGGAGCAGTTCGGTGGCTCCGATGCCGTCAAGCATCGGAATGCCGGTCTTATCGAACCAGTTTTGGTAGACGGGGCCGGGCAGCGTCTCGCCCGCTGACACCGCGATCCGCAGCGAGGAGAGGTCGGCTCCTTCGTCCATCGCCGCCAGCATCACCCGGTATGCGGTGGGGGCGGTGAAACAGATCGTCGCCCGGTGGGTCTGGATGATGTCGACCATGTTCGCCGGCGTCGCGTTCTCCAACAGGGTGGCGGTCGCACCGAACCGCAACGGGAACACCGCCAGACCGCCGAGGCCGAACGTGAACGCCAGCGGCGGTGATCCGACGAACACGTCGTCGGGGGTGACGCCGAGCACCTCGCTGGCGTATCCGTCGGCGATGATCAGCAGGTCGCGATGGAAATGCATCGTCGCTTTTGGTTCGCCGGTTGTTCCCGAAGTGAACCCGAGTAGGGCGACATCGTCCCTACCGGTCATCACGGTGTCGTAGCGGACGGGTTTGTTGAGCGCGACCCGGTCGAGTTCGGCGTCATGGTTGGCGGTGCCGTCGAACCCGACGACCTTGGTCAGATAGGCACTGCCCTTAGCGCACGAGACCAGTTCGTCCATCAGCCGGGTGTCGCACAGCGCGAGGGTGATCTGGGCTTTGTCGACGATCACGGTGAGTTCCCCGGCGCGCAGCATCGGCATCGTGTTGACGACCACCGCCCCCGCTTTGGTTGCAGCTAGCCAGCAGGCGACCATGGCTGGGTTGTTCGCCGAGCGGATCAGGATCCGCTGGCCGGGTACTACCCCGTAGTCCTCGGTGAGGGCATGGGCCAGCCGGTTGGTCCAATCGGTGAGTTCCTTGTAGGTGCGTTGACGCCCATTGCCGATCAGGGCGGTGTGGTCACCGAAACCGCGCTCCACCAACCGGTCCGTCAGTTCGAACGCCGCGTTGAGATACTCGGGGTAGTCGTAACCGTCGAGCAACAGTTCGGGCCACTCGCCCGCAGGGGGAAGGTTGTCACGGGCGAACGTGTCGACATGCCCGCTCGGTCCCAGCGTCACTCCAGCGCTGCTCACGACAACAACCGGTTCATGCCGGCACCACCGCAGTCGCCTCGATTTCGACCTTGGCCCGAGGCTCGACGAGGGCGGCGACCTGGACGAGGGCCATCGCCGGGTAGTGAGCCCCGATCGTCTGACGGTAGACGGGCCCGAGTTCTCGCAATCGGTCGACGTACTCATCGCGGTCGGTCACATACCACGTGAGCCGCACGAGATGGGCGGGGTTGGCTCCACCCACGGCCAGGACTTCGACGATGTTGCGCAGGGCTTGGGCGACCTGTTCGATGAAGTCGTCGGTCTCGAATTCCTGTTCGGCGTTCCAACCGATCATCCCGCCGAGGTACAGGGTGCGCCCGGTCGCTGCGACCCCATTGGAATAGCCGCGGGCCGCTTTCCAATGGCGCGGATGAAGCAGCTCATGGATGCTCGCTTCGCTCATCTCAGTCTCCTTCGAATATGGGTTTGTCGCGGGTGACGAAGGCTTGGTAGGCGCGTTCGAAGTCAGCGGTCTGCATGCAGATCGCCTGGGCTTGGGCCTCGGCCTCGATCGCTTGTTCCAATCCCATGTTCCATTCCTGGTTGAGCTGTGTTTTTGTGATCCCATGGGCGAAGGTCGGCCCGTCCGCCAAACGTCGGGCCATCGCCTGGGCAGCAGGTTCGAGGTCCTCGGCCGAGTGGAGGGAGTTGAAGAAACCCCAGCGTTCACCTTCGGTCGCGGTCATCGACCGTCCGGTATAGAGCAGCTCAGCGGCCCGTCCTTGGCCGATGATCCGGGGCAGCATCGCGCATGCACCCATGTCGCAACCGGCCAACCCGACCCGGGTGAACAAGAACGCGGTCGTGGCCTGTGGGGTGGCGAGGCGTAGGTCTGCGGCCATCGCCAGGATCGCCCCGGCACCAACGCACACTCCGTCGACCGCGGCGATGATCGGTTTGCTGCAACCGATCATTGCTTTGACCATGTCGCCGGTCATCCGGGTGAAGGCCAGCAACCGTTTCATGTCCATTGCCACGAGCGGGCCGATGATCTCATGCACATCACCACCGGAGCAGAAGTTGCCGCCGTTCGCCGCGATGATCACCACATCGACGTCGTCGGCGTACGCCAACAGTCGGAAGGTGTCGCGCAGCTCAGCGTAACTCTCGAACGTCAACGGATTCTTGCGTTCCGGCCGGTTCAACCGGATGGTCGCGATCCCGTTGTCGAGGTGCCACAGGAAGTGTTCGGGTCTGAGTTCAGCCAGGGCCGTCATCGTCGTTTGCCTTTCGGGTGATCCGCCTGAGGAGTTGCTCGAATGCGTCGATGTCGGCCGCCGACACATTGGTGAACATCGTGTTCAGGTGCCGCTCATGTTCGGCGGCGAGCGCCTCGAAATGGTGACGGCCAGGTTCGGTCAGATCAACCCGAACGATCCGCCGATCGGTTGGTGAGGTGGTGCGGGCCACCAGCCCGTCACGTTCCAACCGGTCCACCACTGTGGTGGTGTTCCCGTTTGACACCAGCAGCGCCCGGGAAAGTTCGGACATTGTCAGTTGACCGAGACGATGCAACTCGGCGAGGACGTCGAAGCGGGGCAGGGTCGTGTCGTGGTCGACACGCAGGAATTCGCGCAGGTCCGCCTGGGTCGAGCGGGTCACGCGCAACAACCTGATCCACAACCGCAGCCGTCGTTTGGACAGCTCCTCCCCCGATTCGAGCGAGGCAAGCAGGGGGCTCATAGTTCGCCTCCGGCGATGGCGATCGCTTGACCGGTGACGCCGTCGGAGCCCGGGCCGCACAACCACATGGCGGCGGCGGTGACCTCGGCCGGTTCGATCAGTCTGCGTTGCGGGTTGCTGCGAGTGAGCGCCTCGAGCGCTTCGGTCGGAGTGCGCCCCGTCTCGGCGACGATGTTGGCGATGGTCCGCTCCGTCATCTCGGTGTCGAGATAGCCGGGGCACAAGGCGTTGGCGGTGATCCCACTGCTGGCGAGTTCTTGGGCGATCGCCCGGGTCAATCCGACGGCACCGTGTTTGGCGGCGGTATAGGCCGTCACATACGGGTAGCCCTTCAACCCGGCGGTCGAGGCGACCGTGATCAACCGCCCCCACACCCTCCCACCAGTAGCGCGCCGGCGTGCCTGCATGTGGCGGGCTGCTTCGCGCAATGTGAGGAATACCCCGGTCAGATTGACGGCCAACATCTCGTCCCACAGGCCGTTGGTGGTCGCGGTGAACGGGGCACTGGCGGCAGCCCCGGCGTTGGCCATGACGATGTCGAGTGGTCCGGCGGTGGCGAACATCGCGGCGACCGATGCTTCGTCGGTTACGTCAGCGATGATGGCGGTGACCCCGGGAATTTCGGCGGCAACGGTCTCCAACGGAGCCTGTCGTCGCCCGGCTATCACCACCTCGGCTCCTGCGGCGGCGAAACCGCGGGTGAGGTCAGCACCCAGGCCCGTGCCGCCCCCGGTGATCAACACCCGGCGACCCTCCAAGGGCGCCAGCGCAATGGTGAGTGGAGTCATCAGCGGGTCGCCTCTGCGGCTCGTTCGGCGAGCCGGAAGGCTTGATCACGTCCGGCCTCGTACGGTTGGGGCCAGGTCGTCGCTGTGTCACCGATGGCGACCGCGGCGTGCAGCGTCCAATACGGATCGGCGAGATGGGGGCGGGCGACACAGACCAGATCGGCGCGTCCGGCCATGAGGATCGAGTTCACGTGGTCTGGTTCATAGATGTTGCCAACCGCCATCGTGGCGATGTGGGCGACGTTGCGGATCCGGTCGGAGAACGGGGTCTGGAACATCCGGCCATACACCGGGCGGGCATCAAGAGACGTCTGTCCGGCCGACACGTCGATGATGTCCGCTCCGGCCTGGCTGAACATCCGTGCGATCTCAACCGCCTCGTCCGGGGTCACGCCCTGCTCCGCCGCCCAATCGGTAGCCGAGATCCGCACCGACATCGGCTTGTCCGGCGGCCACGCGGCGCGCATCGCCCCGAACACTTCGAGCGGGAACCGCATCCGGCCGTCCAAGGTCCCGCCGTACTCGTCGGTCCGCCGGTTCGAGACCGGCGAGATGAACGACGAGATCAGATACCCGTGCGCGGCGTGCAACTCGACCATGTCGAAACCGGCCCGGTCAGCCATGTGCGTCGCAGCGACGAACTCGGCGACGACACGGTCCATGTCGGCCCTGCCCATCTCACGAGGAACCTGGTTGTCGGGCGACCAAGCGATAGCGGACGCCGACATCACCGGCCAATTCCCGTCGGCGAGCGGAGCGTCCATCGTCTCCCAACCGAGCTGTGTGCTGCCCTTGCGTCCCGAGTGGCCAATCTGGCTACACACCTTCGCCGACGTTTCCGCATGAACGAAGCGGGTCAGCCGGGCCCACGCCGCTTCGTGCTCTGGGGCGTACAGCCCGGTGCAACCGACCGTGATCCGCCCTTCCGGCGAGACACAGGTCATCTCGGTATAGACCAGCCCCGCGCCGCCTTTGGCCCGCTCGGCATAGTGGGCGAAATGCCAGTCGGTCGGACAGCCATCGACCGCCTTGTACTGCGCCATCGGGGACACGACCACCCGGTTGATCAACTCCATCCCGCGCAGCCGGAACGGGGCGAACATCGGCGCCCGACCCGGCACACCTCCGGCCTGGGCTTGGAACCAATCCTCCGCGGTGCGCAACCATTGCGGGTCGCGTAGCCGAAGGTTCTCATGCGAGATCCGCTGCGACCGGGTCAACAGCGAGTAGGCGAACTGGACATCATCGAGATCGAGATAACGCTCGACGTCCTCGAACCATTCCAGGCTGTTACGCGCCGCCGACTGCAATCGCAACACCTCCACCCGGCGTTCCTCCTGATACCGGCGACACGCCAACGTCAGGTCTGGCTCGGTCTGGATGAACTCCGCGAGGGCAATAGCGCTGTCGAACGCCAGCCTGGAACCCGACCCAATCGAGAAATGCGCCGTCGCCGCGGCGTCGCCGATCAACACGACGTTCTCGTGGTACCACTGCTCGCAGTTCACCCGCGGGAAATTGATCCATACCGCCGAACCCCGCAGATGATGAGCGTTCGAAATCAACGGCTGTCCGCCAAGGTGGTCGG
>JANNNL010000440.1:0-5729 GCA_031398525.1 Actinomycetes bacterium
AGTACATGCTCCACCGCCCTCGACCGCGGTCGGCGTAGTTGTATAAGTCGAAGTACTCGTCGGTGAAGAACTCGCGCGATCCCTTGGAAGCAGAATCGTCGTCGCCGCCGGCGGTCATGGTGCCACTGTGCCACGATCGCACCGGCCGTTGCGCACTTGACGAACAAGCCATGTGTACGAGCTCTGACCATCGGGTACTCAATGCTCGTGAACGAGCATCTCTCTGACGTCCAGACCCTTCGTGACAACGCCCGCGCCCATATCGATCAAGGGCCGGTGACCGATGCGTACGGCACCGATCTTGAGCGAGTGATCGCCGTGCTCAACGAGGCGTTGGCCACCGAACTTGTCTGCGTCCTGCGTTACAAGCGCCATCACTTCATGGCCGAAGGAATCAATTCTGCGCCCGTCGCTGCGGAATTTCTGGAGCATGCGATCGAAGAACAAGGCCATGCTGACGCGATTGCCGCTCGCATCGTCCAACTCCAGGGCGAGCCCGACTTCAACCCGGCAACCCTCGTTGAGCGGAGCCACGCCGAGTACGTGCCGGGTACCAGCCTGGTCGACATGATTACCGAGGATCTCGTGGCCGAACGGATCGCCATCGCCAGTTACACCGAAATCGCCGCGTGGATCGGTGATCGCGACACCACTACTCGGCGGCTCATCGAAGGCATTCTCGCCGTCGAAGAGGAACATGCCGACGAATTGTTGACGTTCCTGCAGCAGTTCGCGAGTCCGTCCACCTCGGCCCAGTGACCGCAACACGGTTGTCGTCTTTCATCGGCCGGATCGAGGCGAACGAGTCAATCGATCGGCTGAGCCATCTGGTTCGCCCTTTGGTGGCGCGTCTGGCCGGAGCCGGCAAACGACGTGACATGCTGACCGGTGGATGGCTCGGTCATCCCGCTCATCCACCCGCCGTTGCGGTGCCGACCGGATGCTGGCTTGCGGCGGGAGTACTCGACGCGGTGGGCGGAACCAACGCCCGGTCGGCGGCTCGCCTCCTGACCGGACTTGGCGTTGTTTCCGCTGCTCCAGCCGTCGCCACGGGTGCGGCCGACTGGCTCGACACCGACTGTGCCGAGCGTCGGATCGGCACGGTTCACGCCGTCGGCAACGTGACGGCAACGTTGCTCTACGCCGGATCGTGGATTGCACGGAGCCGGAATCGCCACCGGTTGGGTGTCGGCCTTGGCGCAGCGGGCGCGGCAGCAATGGCCGGAGCAGGCTTCCTCGGTGGACACCTGGCGTATGTGCGCGGCGTTGGCATCAATACAACCGCGTTCGAGTCGGGACCGACCGAATGGACGAGTCTCGACCTCGGTGGGCGGATTCCGGGCCTGCGGCCAGTTGCAGGAGTTGCGAACGGCGTGGTGCTGGTGGTGGTCGCCGAGCCTGATGATGCAAGGATCAATGTGCTCGAGGATCGCTGCACACATCGTGGCGGCCCCCTTCACGAGGGCGAAGTGGTGGGAGGCTGTCTCGTCTGCCCATGGCACGGAAGCAGGTTTGACGCGGTATCGGGGGAAGTTCGACAGGGGCCTGCGAGCGTGGCGCAACCTGTCTATGAAGTCCGCCACGCGGGCTCCGACCAGACGCGAGAACTCCAGGTGCGACGGGCAGAAGCCGGCGGACTACGCAAGAACCCGATCACGGCCGCTCAACTCACCGACGCGGCTCACGAGACCTGATCGTCGGTGTACGGCACGGGGTGGTCGCCCCCAAGTTCGCTAAAGCGCTCATTGAGCGCCACGGCGAGCATGTCATGATCCGTGTCGGTTGGAACGAGTGCTTGGTAGAGGATCGCTTCGATCTCCAGTTCGGAGCTCATCCCGCCGATCGCGAAGTACCGCCACCACAGGTCCGAAACCGACAAGCTGAGTCCGCGCCGTGCCTTCTCCAGCGGATCGATGATGTCGCCCATATGACCTAGCTCCGTCGATCGTCGGGATGAAGTGATGCAACGATGTCGATCGCGTGAGCGAGAACGGTGATGCCCACCTCTCGCGCCTCATGGAAGATTGATCTGATCGCAGCGTCGGCGGTCAAGTGGCGTCGAGCCATGAGCACGCCTTGGGCTTGATGAATCGTTTGGCGGGCTGCGAGGGAGGCTCCGAAACGCTGGTTTGATTCGTCGTCGGTCAGGTCGGGCGCGGATGTCGTCAGGATCTCTGATGCCTGTTTGGCGAACAACGCCGCGAGTTCTTGCTGGCGAGTTCCGAACGCGCGAGTAGCCGATGAGTACATGTTCAGGGCGCCCTGAGGTCGGTCGCGCGTCATCAACGGTGACGACAAAATGCTGTGGATGCCTTGATCGAGCGCGAGCGGAACGAACCTCGGCCATCTGGTCTCCTCGGCCAGTGACTCAGTGTAAAAATTGCGACCGAGTGCCTTTGCGTCGAGGCATGGTCCTTCGCCGGTCTCATACTGGTGGCGGTCCATGGTCAGGACTTCGTCGTTGCTTGCGGCGACCGTCATCAGCCGTCCGTGTCGCTCGAGAGTGACGCTTACGCCATCTGCGTTTTCGACGGTTGCGTCGGCGAGCGTGGTGACAAGTCGCAGGGCCGCATCGATCAACTCCGTGCTCGATCTCGCCAGCGCCCGCTGCGGACCCGCCAGCGCCGTGGTGTCGGTTTCACCGACTCGCAACTGCTGGTCATCAGCAGCGCGGTCTTCGGGCCTCGCTGCTGATGTACCGAACACGACAAGTTCGCTGAGGCCGGTGATGCCGAACATCCGCCGGGTGAACGCCGGCACGGAATGAACAGTCAGTGTTCCGCCGACTCCAGCAATGCGCGTCGCGACCTCGGCGAGCACGTTCAGGCCTCGGGCGTCAACGAACGTCAAACCGGCGAGGTCGGCAACGATCGTGTGATAGCCGTCGTTGAGTAGACCGTTCAGCACACCGGCAAAACTCGACGCGGTCACGAGATCGATGTCTCCGACGACCGTCACGAGCGGTTGATCGCCAACGAACGCGAGCCCCATCGTGAACATGTCCACCGAGTTGTCACTCATGCTCGTCTCCAGCCTTGGGTGTGGCTAACGGTGCGTCGATCTCAAACCACACAGTCTTGCCGACCTCGGCTGGGTCGCAACCCCACTGGCTCGCCAACGTGTGCAGAAGCATGAGTCCTCGTCCGCCGGGCCGGTCGGCTCGGGCTTCGCGGAGCACAGGAAGGTCGGACCCAACGTCAGTGACTTCCACTCGGATTCGGCCGGAGAGCATTTCGACGGACACGCACACACTTGCTGGCGGCGGGTGCGGAGAGCCGTGCAGGACCGCGTTTGACACAAGTTCACTGACCAGGAGCTCTACGATGTCACGCAGCTCGCCATCGGTCTCACCCATATATTCAGCGGCGAAATAGCGCGCGCGCCTCACACTGTGTGGGTTCGCATCGAGCACGAGGCTATTGATTGCTGCCCCCTCAGGGTCGGGATTGACCAGTTCAATACTGTCTTACCCGCGTAGTGGCAGTTACGAACATGAGATCAGAAATGTCGACCGAACGCCATCAGCGCTAACGTCCGTCGCCGTCGCTTTTGTCGTTTGACCATGGTTCAGTGGTCAACGGAAGGGGTAGGTGTGATCGATGAGTGAAACACCAGATCACGACGAGCCCGTACCGAGACATTCGCGAGGCGGTCAGGGGCCTGAAGAAGACCACGAGGACACGGGGAGTACGGTCGAGATCGAGCCTGCGGCCGACAAGACGCCGAAGCTGCCGGGTACGGCGGAACACCCCGAGCCACACGTCGATGAAGTGGCCGGAGCCGATTGATGGCTGGCTGACTACCAGATGTCCGTTCGTCGTCGGGGCCGTTGGACCACGGGATGCTTCATCGGCATCTCCAATCGTTGCCCAAAACACGTGTGCATCCCGGGCCTTCCGGGATGCACACGTCACTCATGCGAGTCTCGTGGCTCGCAGCACTTCATCAGGACTTGTGAGTGTTGCGCAGGATGCGAATCTCGTCGTGCGCAACTCGCACGGCCGTATTCTGACGCTCAACGACCGAGCGGAATTCTGCGGAAATGTCGCTGTCCAACGCCTCTTTGTAGTCACTCACCGCGTGATCTTCGCCTTGCTCGGCGGTGTCGAGTACCGACTCGGGACTTGACCCTGTCACTGCGTCTTTCATCGCCATCCAGCCTCGATGGAGGGTGGCGACGATTGATCCAGACTCGTCGAGGTCGTCGCCGTAGTTCTCGGCCAACTGCTGGATTTCATCGTAGAACGTCGCGCGCTGCTGGCTGTAGCGGCGGAAGGTGGCCGCCAACTCCGGTGCCGAGCTTTCGGTCAGTTTCTCCGCACCCTTCTCGTAGCCGTCTCGACCGTCCTGTAGGGTTTGCATCAACTTCTTTGCAACTTTGGCGTCTGTGGACATGCATAACTCGTTTCAGTAGGAACCATCAACCTTTCATCCGTACCCGTGCTATCGAGGCTGCAAACCTCAGTCCAGAAAGGACGCTCGTATGACGACCTCTCGGTCGGCGAGTCCGTGGAGTGCTGAGTTTCAAGACCTCATTCGCGCCGCGTCGGGGGGACTTCTGTTCGGCGTTCCGATGCTCTATACGATGGAAGTGTGGTGGGTCGGTAGCACCGCTGGACCGCTCCGCCTGTATGCGGTTCTTGCGTTGTCATTCATTCCCATTTTTTTCCTCAACCGCACGTCCGGTTTTCGATCTACCAAAGACGTTGGATTTTTTGACGCCGTGATGGATACGGTAGATGCAGTAGCGATCTCCCTGGTCTGCGTCACGGTGATACTTGTCGTGCTTCGCGAGATCACTGCGACCACGCCGCTCGGCCAAATGCTTGGAAAGGTCCTGTATGAGGGTATTCCATTCAGCGTTGGCGTGGGCTTAGCAAGCCACTTCCTGACCGACCAAGAAGACGATAGCGATCCGGCGACGGCGACTGAACGCAACAACCTGAAGATTGAGGCGACACAGCAAGACATCAGCGCATCGGTATCGGACTCCGGTGCGACGCTCGTCGGTGCACTCGTGGTCGCATTTTCTATTGCGCCCACCGACGAGGTGCCGCTGCTCGCTTCTGCAATCAACGCTCGTTGGCTCATCGTGTTGGTTGCTGTCTCACTGATCGTGTCGTACGGCATCGTATTCGAGGCTGGGTTTACGAGTCAGAAAGAACGTCATGAGCATCAGGGTCTCTTTCAAGCGCCGGTGGCCGAGACAGTCGTGTCGTATTTGCTTTCTCTGCTGGCGGCGTACACGATGCTGTGGTTCTTCGATCGAATCTCTCCAGAGGAAAAATGGTTTACGACGCTCACCCACGTGATCGTGCTCGGGTTTCCCGCTGCAGTGGGTGGGGCCGCGGGGAGGTTGGCGGTATGAGTTCTCGCCTTCCTCGCTCACGGCCCGAGTGGGTCACCTTTGTCGTATCGTGCGCCGTGCTCGCGGCGATTGTGGCGCTGATTGCAAGTCAGGCCGTCGGTACATCTCGACCTGCAGCACCAACGGCCGAGCGGCTCGGTGCGGTGAGCCGGGTGGAGGGGAGATTCGTCGTTCCGGTCAGGGTCACGAATCTTGGTGACGAGACTGCCCAAAACGTGCAAGTCGTTGCCGAGCTCCAGACTGGCGACACCGTCGAGACCGGAGATCAGAGCATCGACTTTCTTTCCGGCGGCGAGACGGTGACCGTGTACTTCGTCTTCGACAACGACCCGGACGTGTTGTCGCCGGAGGGCAATACAGG
>JANNNL010000641.1:0-7074 GCA_031398525.1 Actinomycetes bacterium
CGAACTCGAAGCGTTCCTCGCCCTCAGCCCGACGCCGCGCCGACCGGGCGAACATCCCCGCCTGCGCCAACTCCATCGGCGCGCCGCGTCGCCGCGTCGAGTGGGCGATGTGCCCGTGTTGGCGATCGATCATCGCTGGCAGTTACAGGCGATGTGCGATGAGGCCGGCGCGTCGTGGGACCGGATTACCCCGTTGAAGGCCCTGCTGTTCGAAGCGTTCGCGCGGGTGGCCGCGGATCACGCTGACGTCGGCATCCTGATCGACGACGTCTACGGCCGGGACCTGCTGGAGCAGATGACCGGGCGAGGCCATTGGCTGGCGCGGGCCCTCGACGTGCCCAAGTCACGCCCCGTTGAGTTCATGAATCCCGATGTCGGGATCATCCTGCGGTCGTGGCCGAGCGACCAGATCGCCAAGCTGATGGTCTATGCCCACCCGTCTGATCCGCCGGAGGTTGCCGAGGTCCAGTGGTCGCAGATGGCTCGCTTGGCGCAGGCGGCGCAGGCCGCCGATCGCAGCTTCCTGATCGAGTTCCAGGCCCCCGCCGGGGTGGAACCCGGTCCGGGCTACCTGGCCCAGATGCTGACCGAGGCCTACGCCCGTGACATCACCCCTGACTGGTGGAAGCTGCCCCCGATCGACGATCCGGCCGAATGGACCGCGGCGGCCGCCGTTGTCGCCCATGCCGATCCGACGTGCCACGGCATGCTTGTGCTTGGCCAGACGGCGGCCCCCGACGAATTGGCTGCCGCGTTGGCCGCCGCGGCCGCCGAACCGATGGTCCGCGGGTTCGCCATCGGCCGGGCGATCTTCGGTCCTGCCGCCCGGCGGTGGCTGCGCGACGAGATCGACGACCGCGCCCTTGTCGACGAGGTCACCGAACGTTTCATCTCGACCATTCACACCTGGAAGGCCAACCGCCCGTGAGCGTGCTCCTGTCTGATTTGTTCGACGTCTCGGTGATGGGTGATGCGCGGGTCGTCTGCTCAGCGAGTCCGGCCTCGGCGGGCTGGCGCTATCTCAGCTATGCCACGGTTGATGTCACCGCGGGAAGCACCATCGCGTTGGCGACCGGCGACCGCGAGGTCGCCATCGTCCCCCTCGCCGGACGGTTCAGAGTCGCGTCGGCGCAGGTCACCGCAGTGATGGCTCGCCGCGACGTGTTCAGCGAGCCCGGCTCGGTTTTCTACACGGCACCTGGCTCGGTCGTCACGATCACCGCCGAGGTCGATTCCACGATCGCCATCGGTGGCGCTCCGGCGGTTGCCGCCTACTCGACTCGCTACATTGCGCCGTCCGACGTTCGGGTGGAGTTGCGTGGCGGGGGAGCCGCCCACCGTCAAGTGGCTCACCTGCTCTCACCGCCCGCCGAAGCCCACCGGTTGATCCTCTATGAGGTGCACGTGCCGCGCGGCTCGTGGTCGGGATGGCCACCCCACTGCCACGACGGCGAGGACGGCTCGCCGTACCTGGAGGAGACCTACTACTTCGAGCATCAGCCCGCCACGGGGTTCGCCATCCACCGCAACTTCCGCGATGCCACCAGCTTCGACCAGACCTTCGTCGCGCCCCATCGCAGCCTCGTCACCGTCCCCGCCGGCTACCACTCGTCCGCGGCGTGCCCGGGTTCGCACATGTACTTCCTCAACTACCTGGCCGGCGACCTCGAACACGATCAACGCCGCACACCGCCGTGCTTCGACGAGCGCTACACATGGATCGACGGGCGATGGGACGATGACCCGATGACCCTGCCGACCGCCGGGCGCACCATCAGCTGACACCTCTCCTCTGGTGCTCTGTGATGGTCGTCACAGAGTGGGCAATACGGCGCAATAGGCACCTGCCGCGCTTTGAGATCGACGGTAAGCAGTTGACTATTCACTTGAAGCGGTGACGAATCGGGTCGTCGGCGTGATGAGTGGGCGGTGCGACGCAACCGAGACGACCGATCTGTTCGGGACAAAGGTGCGCAGCGGCGTCGCCGCGATTCGCAAGATCCGGGCCACGACAGATTGCTGGGTGATCGGCCTGGGGACCACTGACGCCGGCATCGATACCGACGTTTCGACGTTCGCCGCGCGTATCGACACGGTGATGGCCGCCGTGCCGCAACAGACCCTTGTGCACTGGCTCGACACGTACGTGGCCGCAGACGCCCGAGCATTTGCGGCGAACCCGCGGGCGGCGGCCAACTCGGTCGCCTGGAATGCGGCGATCAATGCGGCGGCCAATCGGTGGCCGCAGCTCTCGGTTGTCTCGTTCGCGCGGTTGGCGGTGACCGAGGACGGGGTCATCGAGGCCGACGGTGTGCACCTCACGGCGTCAGGCCGGGTCGCTCGCGCTCGAACCGTCATCGACGCCATGTCCGGGGTTGTCATCCGCTGAGCCCCGCCTGTCGCTGCGCCACCGGGGCGTGACGGGGTCGGGCTACCGTGGCCAGATGGCTCACGAGGCTCTGCATCCATGTCGCGTCTGACGGGCAGAACGGCGCTGGTCACGGCCGCTGGACAGGGGATCGGCCGGGCAATCGCCGCCCGCCTTGCCGAGGACGGTGCGCGAGTCATCGCCACGGATTTGTCGGCCGAGCTGCTCGCCGGCATTGCTGAGACTGGTGGTGGACAGGTGCGTACCCAACAACTCGACGTGACCGACAAGCGCGCAATCACGGCCCTCATCGAATCGCTCACCAGACTCGACGTACTGGTGAACTGCGCGGGGTTTGTCCATCACGGCGACGTGCTGGCGGCCACCGATGACGAGTGGTCGTTTGCGTTTGATCTCAACGCGCGCAGCATGTTCTGGACGATGCAGGCAGCCATTCCGCTGATGCGCGCCCAGCAATCGGGCAGCATCATCAACATCGCCAGCGTGGCATCGAGCTTGAAGGGCGTGCCCAACCGATTCCTCTACTCGGCATCGAAGGCGGCGATCATCGGGATGACCAAATCGGTCGCCGCCGACTACGTCACCGAAGGAATTCGAGTCAATGCCATCTGCCCCGGCACCGTCGACTCGCCCTCCTGGCGTCAACGCGTGCTCGACGCGGCCACGGCCACCGGGTCCACCGAGGTCGAAGCCCGCGCCGCCTTCGTCGCCCGCCAACCGATGGGCCGCGTCGGAACCCCCGACGAGATCGCCCACCTCGCCGCCTACCTGGCCAGCGACGACGCATCGTTCACCACCGGGCAATCCCACATCATCGACGGCGGCTGGAACATGTGAACCAGGTGGGTTGCATCCCGTTCACGTCACCGAATTCGCTATCCGACGACGAAACCGGTGACGCAAACAGCAGGAAAGGTCTCATCGCTGGCTGAATTGCTACTCCTGCACCACTTCGAGTTCGACGCTGGCCACTGAGCCGTCGACAAGTTGCTCGGCCTTTCGCACGGCCTTCTTCACCGGAAGGATGTACGTTCCTCGTTTGGTGTCGGGAAACACCGACGTCCGCCAGGTCGTCGAGCCGATCGTCACCTCAACCCGTTGCGAACCGAAACCTTTCGCCAGGCGCCCAAACCGTTCATCGATTTCGTCGGTGACGGCCTCGGGCAAGCTCAGGAAGTGCCACGCTCCCTGCCCGATGTGTTCCCACACCTCCGCCTCGAAGGCGCAGCGAAAGCCGTCCATCGTGTGGACTGTAGCTGAGTAGTCGTTGGCCACGCCGGCCTCGGCCAACGGGACGCCACGAACTCCTCTGCCGTACCATGGAAACCCGCGACGAGCGCGGCCCCTAACCCCACAGCGCACAGATCGGTAGCGCAATGATCCGCTCGGAGGGGTGGAAAATCCTCGGACCGGTGTGGAAGAGGACGCCGCCAGCGAACTGATCGCCGAGTCGGTCGCGGAGCCAGATCAGATGTTTGATCGCTTCGGCGTCGGGGGCCGACGCGGCCTTGATCTCGATCCCAATGATGCGACCCCCTGGACCCTCCAGGATGAGGTCGATTTCATGTTCGCCGTTGCCGGTGCGAAGGTGGTACATCTCGGTCCGGTTCTGGGCCACTCCGAGTTCGGCGCGTAACTGCGCGGCAACAAAGGTGTCGATCACCCGGCCGATCAAATCGCCATTGCGGATCAGAGCCCGGCGGTCGATGTTGAGGAGTGGGCCGAGCAACGACGGCTCGACGATGTAGCGCTTTGACGCGTGGGCGAGGCGGTTTAATCGGTTGTTCGACCAGGCGGGCACTTGTTCTGTGACGTGCAGCAGTTCGAGGAGGCCGTCGTACGCCTGTGCGGTTCTTTGGTTCAAATCGACGCTGTCGAAGAGTGTTTTGTGCGTGACGATGCCCGCAGTGTTCGCCGCGATCGCCTGCAGGTAGCGCCGGAGCCGGCGAGGGTCGCGCTCGGGCCCGGCCAGCAGGGCGTCGCGCATTACTGTCTGATCGACGTAGCCGTGGAGCCACTCGCGTCGGAAGCGTTCGCTTCGGGGCCCGACAACCGAGGGGAAGCCCCCAGTCATCGCCGCGTCGAGGTAACCGTTGATATCAGGGACAAGGTCGGGCAACGTGATGTCGTCCCATGCGTCGTCGATGAGTTGATCGATGATCGACGCGCCCCGGGTGTGTCCCTCGATCTCGCGTCGCGACAGCGGCCAGAGTTCGAGGCGCAGGATCCGTCCGGTGGCGGGCCATCCCTCTGCCATGAGGTCAGCACGCGTGGACCCGGTGATGATGAACCGGCCCGAGGGTGCCCCGAGGTCAACTGCTCGTTTCACCGCTCCAAGTACTTCGGGGACCAGTTGCCACTCGTCAATGAGGATCGAGCCGGGGATAGCGGCCAGCGTTGCGTCGGGGTTCTCGGCCACGGCGAGTCGTTGTGCGGGATCATCCAGTCGAATCACCGTGTCGACTCGACGAGCCGCGGTGGTCGTCTTCCCCGAGGCCCGTGGTCCGACCAGCAGGATTGCAGCTGCCTCGTGCGCAAGTTCGTCGAGTACGGCGTCGACGGTACGTTCAAGATATGGGACGGCAGTCATTTCGCTGTTCAGCCTACCTTGGTGCGTCTTTCGCAGGCAGCTTGATACATGTTTTGCAGGTTCTCGGGTATATGTTTAGCAGACGACTCGGTACGGTTTTTGCCGACCACTCGCCGCTTGTGATGACGCGGGTGAGTGGCCCGTCGGCCACAATCGGGGGGTGAGCAGCATTACCGTTTCCGAGCTTGAGTACGCGCCGCCGGGGCGGGATTCGTTGTTCTTCGATGTCAGCTTCGGGGTGGCTCCGGGTGACAAGGCGGCGCTCGTCGGGGCGAACGGGGTGGGCAAGTCGACGATTCTGCGCATCCTGTCGGGCGACCTGGAAGCCGACGAGGGCGAGTACGCCGTGCGCGGCACGGTGCTGACGATGACGCAGGACGTGGGTATGTCGCGCCCCACCGACACGCTGCGCGAGATGCTCATCGAGGTCGCGCCGTTCGAGTTGCGCAAGGCCGGCCGGGCGCTCGTGCTGGCCGAAAAAGACCTGGCCACGGGTGAAGACGATGGCATGGGATTCGCCCAAGCGCTCAACGACTGGGGCGATCTTGGCGGCTACGAGCTGGAGGCCCGCTGGGAGGCCGCCGCCGAACGCAGTGTGAAGACTCCGATCAAGGACTTCTCGACCCGCTTGGTCAGCGAACTCTCCGGCGGGGAACGCAAGCGGATGGTGCTCGACCTCCTGCTCACCTCGGGGGCCGACGTGCTGCTGCTCGATGAGCCCGACAACTACCTCGACATTCCCACCCGGGTCTGGCTGGAAGAGCAGATCCGTACCAGCAAGTCGACCATCCTGATGGTCAGCCACGACCGCACCCTGCTGGAACGCGTCACCACCAAGATCATCGCCATCGAGGGCTCCGGCTGCTGGGTGCACGGTGAGTCGTATCGCACGTTCGGTGAGGCGCGGGCCAAGCGTCAAGAACTGCTCGGGGACGACCTGAAACGGTGGACCGACGAGGAACGCCGCCTGTTCCACCACATGAAGATCATGAAGCAGCGCGCCGCACAGAACTTCAAGAACGCGACGAAGGCCAACGCGGCCGAGACCCGCTGGGAGAAGTTCGTCGCCGCCGGGCCACCCCCGCCCCCGGTGCCGAACCAGCAGATCTACGTCAACCTGCGCGGGGCCGACGCGGCCCGCCGCGTGGTGCGACTCAACGACGTGTCGATCGGCGATCTGTTCCTGCCATTCAGCGACGAGGTTCACCACGGTGAACGCCTCGGCCTGATCGGCCCGAACGGCACCGGCAAGAGCCACCTGCTTGGCGCCCTGGCAGGTACGGCTGAACCGACCCACGGCACGATCGTGTACGGCCCGCGTACCTCTGTCGGGGTGTTCACCCAAATCAATGATCGTCCCGATTTTCGCGGTCGGGAGTGCTTCGAGATCGTCCGCGACCGGGTGTTCGACGACGAGAAGTCGATGAAGTCCCTCGCCCGCTACGGGCTCCTGGTCACGGCCCGGCAGGAGTTCCAGACGCTCTCGGGTGGGCAGAAGGCGCGGCTCGAGATTCTCTGTCTCGAACTTGAAGGCCACAACGTGCTACTCCTTGACGAGCCGACCGACAACCTCGATGTCGAATCATCCGAAGCGTTGGAGCAAGCCCTCGACGGGTTCGAAGGCACTGTCATCGCGGTGAGTCACGACCGCACGTTCCTGTCGAAGTTCGACCGCTTCATCATGATCACCGACGACGGTGATGTCTATGAGCTCCCCGACTATGACGTAGCTATGGCCGGCCTCGCGGCGCCAGACAAGCTGGTGTCGTTGCGGCTGGCGAAAAACCTGACCCTGAGCTGACCTGAGCTGACCTGATCTGACGAACTGGTGAGTCGAGCGGGGTGGACTTGGCCCGCTCCGTCGGCGGACAGCCCACTCACGCAACAGTGCCTCGGCCTGCTTGGAGGCACCGGTCTCTTCGAGGAGGTCGAGGAAACCGTCGCCAGTCGGCCGGGCCAGGGTCATCGATCTCGGGGGTGGCCTAGCCGAGGTAGGGGTACACGCCGGTGCTCGCCGCGGCAAGCACCTTGCGGGTGTCCTATTGATGTCACTCAGGGTGCGCTTCAGCTGGCGTGGGCGTACCGGCGGAGGACG
>JANNNL010000663.1:0-20409 GCA_031398525.1 Actinomycetes bacterium
GTCGTGACCGGGTCGGCGGTCCCGCATTTGTCGCTCGCGTGCCCCCGTCGATCACCCATGTATTGGTCGTCGACGACGTCATCACCACCGGGGCGACGCTCGACGCTGCTCACCTGGCGCTACGGCGGGCCGGGGCTTGCCAGGTGACCTGCCGGGCCGCGGCGGCGACGCCCGACCGATCGGTTCAGGCCAGGCCGGCCAAGTCCCGCGCCCGGGCAATCGCCGGCGAGACGTCCTCATCGACGACGACGCCGATCATGCCGACCGACTCGGCCGCCGTCACATTCGAGGTGACGTCGTCCAAAAATGCGCTGAGGCCAGGTGCGACCCCCAGACGGTCGAGGGTGAGTTCATAGATGGCCGGGTTTGGCTTGCGCAGGCCGACCTCGTGGCTGTCGACGATCACGTCGAACAGTTCCGGCCACGGCGCGAGCGGCCACCAGAGCGAACGAAACTCCCGGACATTGTTGGTCAGCATGGCCGTTGCGATTCCTGCGGATCGCAGGTCGCGAACAAGCGCCATCATCGCCTCGTTGCACGCAAAGTTGGGTCCCGTGGCGTTCGTTGGCGGTGGACCGACTGGCTTCATCCCCCGTTGATCCATCTGCTGCTTGGTGATCGATCGGCACTCGTCCATCGTGATCTCGCCGCGCTCGAGGCGGTGCCAGTGATGGTCGGTGTCCTCGTGATAACGGCCCATGATCAGCTCGATCACCTGCTCGGGCGGGTGGTCGGGGTACCGCTTGGCAAGATCCGACTGACGTCCGCCGATCGTCAGCACTCCTCCAAGATCGAACACAACTGCCTCAAGCTGGGATGACACGACCGCAGAGTCTGGTCGAATGCCCGGTCACGGCGTGCATCGTGGCCGGTCGAGACCGGTTGGCCCCGGTAGCATGGCTCCCCGCATGGGACTCCTCGATCGTATTCTGCGGGCCGGTGAAGGCAAGAAGGTCAAAGCCCTCGCCGGGCTCATCCCCGAGATCAATAGCTGGGAAGACGCGATGAAGCGTTTATCCGACGATGATCTGCAGGCCAAGACCCCGGAGTTCCGTGGTCGGCTCGAACGTGGTGAGACGCTCGACGAGCTGTTGCCCGAGGCGTTCTCGGCCATCCGCGAGGCATCGAGCCGGGTGATCGGCCAGCGTCACTTCGATGTACAGATGCTGGGTGGGGCGGCGCTGCACTTCGGCTGGATCGCCGAAATGAAGACCGGCGAGGGCAAAACCCTCGTATCGACGCTGCCGGGCTACCTCAATGGCCTGACCGGCAAGGGCATGCATATCATCACGGTCAACGACTACCTTGCTCGGTTCCACTCCGAGTGGATGGGCCGCATCCATCAATGGATGGGGCTCTCGGTCGGGTTGGTCATCCCCGGGGTTCGCGAGCATCCGACACAGAAGCGTGAGGACTATGCATGCGACATCACGTATGGCACGAACAACGAGTTCGGCTTCGACTACCTGCGTGACAACATGGCGACGCGCAAGATCGACAAGGTGCAGCGCGGCCACGTGTATGCGATCGTCGACGAGGTCGACTCGATTCTCATCGACGAGGCTCGTACCCCGTTGATCATCTCGGGCCGCGTCGCCGATGCCGCCAAGCTCTACTACCGATTTGCCTCGATCGTGCGAGGTCTCAAGCGAGATCTCGACTACGAAGTCGAAGAAGACAAGCGCATCGTGGTGCCGACCGAGGCCGGTATCGAGAAGGTCGAGCAAGCGCTCGGCCTCGAGAACCTCTACGACGAGGTGCAGCAGAACCTGGTGCACCAGTTGCAGGCGGCGTTGAAGGCCAAGGAGCTGTACCGCCGCGACAAGGAGTACATCGTTCAGGCCGGCGAGGTGAAGATCGTCGACGAGTTCACCGGTCGCATCCTTGAAGGTCGCCGCTGGTCCGAGGGTCTGCACCAGGCGGTCGAGGCCAAAGAGGGTGTGAAGATCAAGGAAGAGAACCAGACTCTCGCCACGATCACGCTGCAGAACTACTTCCGTATGTACACCAAGCTGGCCGGCATGACCGGTACCGCCCAGACGGAGGCGGCCGAGTTGATGGGCACCTATCAGCTCAACGTCGTGCCGGTACCCACCAACAAGCCATCGGGGCGCACCGACCAGGCCGACCTGATCTACAAGTCCGAGCAGGCCAAGTTCGATGCGATCGTCGATGACATCGCCGAGCGCTACCGCACCGGTCAGCCCGTGTTGGTTGGCACGATCAGCGTCGAGAAGAGCGAGCATCTGTCGCGCAGCCTCAACCAGCGGGGCATCCCCCACGAGGTGTTGAACGCCAAGCAGCACACCCGCGAGGCCGAGATCGTCACGCAGGCCGGCCGCCTTCACCAGATCACGGTGGCCACCAACATGGCCGGTCGAGGCGTCGACATCCTCCTGGGTGGCAACCCCGAGGGCTTGGCCCGCTCCGAGGTCCGCAAAGAAGGGTTCGAGCCCGACTCGCCAGAGGGTGTGGCCCGCTACAAGGAGCTGCTGCCCAAGTTCGAGGCCGAGACGCGTGACGAGGGTGACGAGGTTCGCAAGCTCGGTGGTCTGTACGTCGTTGGTTCCGAGCGGCACGACAGCCGCCGTATCGACAACCAGTTGCGGGGCCGTTCGGGCCGTCAGGGCGACCCGGGCGAGAGCCGGTTCTACCTCAGCCTCGACGACGAGTTGATGCGGTTGTTCGCCACCGGGGCGCTGTCGTGGGTGATGAACAAGTCGATGCCCGACGACGAGGCGATCGAGGCGAAGATGGTCACCAAGGCGATCGAGCGGGCCCAGTCAACGGTCGAGCAACGCAACGCCGAGATTCGCAAGAACGTGCTCAAGTACGACGAGGTGATGAACGAGCAGCGCAAGGTCATTTACCTGCGCCGCGATCAGATCCTCGATGGGATGAATCTCAAGTCGGCCGCGATGGAATACATGTCGACTGCGGTAGATGCGCTGATCGAGCGCCATTGCGTGAGCGATGCCGACGACGAGTGGGACATCGACGGCTTGGTGACCGAACTCGGGGCGTACTACCCATCGGCGATTACGGCGCTGCAGTTGCTCGATAGCGACTCGACCGACCGCATGTCCGACCTGATCATGGCCGAGGCCACCGCGTACTACAACCAGCGCGAGGTCGAACTGACTCCCGACGTCATGCGAGAGGTCGAGCGCCAAGTGATGTTGCGGATCATCGATCAGCGCTGGCGTGAGCATCTGCAAGAGATGGACTACCTGCAGGAAGGCATCAACCTGCGAGCGATGGGCCAGAAAGACCCGCTGGTTGAGTGGCAGCGTGAAGGCTACGAGATGTTCGGTCAGCTGATGAAGGGCATCGCGGATGACTTCGTTCGCTACGTCATGCGGGTGCAAGTGGTGCAGAACGACCCGGAACCCGCTCCGGTGCAGAACCTCACCACCACGTCGGCCGAAACCGACCAGAGCTCGGGCTTTGCCGCAGCGGCCGCCAGCGGCGACGAGATGGGCAACGAACTCCCCGAAGCCGCCGCGGCTCCGGCACCTAAGCAGGCACCGATCGTCAAAGACGAGTGGTCGAAGACTCCTCGCAATGCTCAGTGCCCCTGTGGTTCGGGCAAGAAGTTCAAGCAGTGTCACGGCGCTACGGTCTAGATATGCGTGAGGTCTAGGCAATGCGTGACTTTTCCGACGACCTGAAGGGCTTACGCGTCCGAATCGACGAGGCCCACGGCTATCTCAAGATCGACTTCAACCGCTCCCGGTTGAGTGAGCTCGAAGCCGAGGTGTCACGGCCCGACCTGTGGGATGACCAGGACAAAGCCCGCAAGGTGAATGGCGAGTACGCCAATGTGAAGGGCGACGTCGGCGACTTCGACGCCCTCACTGGTGAGTACGACGACGTCGAAGTGCTCCACGAGATGGCTCGCGAGGAAGATGACGCCTCGCAAGAGCCCGAGATCGAGGCAGCGATCCGTGCGATCGGCGACAAGCTCGACGGTCTCGAGATGCGCAGCCTGTTCACCGGTCCCCACGACGAATCCGACGCAATCGTGCAGATCAACGCCAAGGACGGCGGGGTCGACGCCCAGGACTGGAGCGAAATGCTCCTGCGCATGTACATGCGCTGGGCCGAACGCAAGGGCTTCGAGGTCTCGGTCGATGAGTATTCCGAGGGCACCGAAGCCGGGATCATGTCGTGCGAGTTCACGATCACCGGCCGCTATGCCTTTGGTTTGATGACGGCTGAGCGCGGCACCCATCGCCTGGTGCGAATCTCGCCGTTCGACAATCAAGGCCGCCGTCAGACAAGTTTCGCCGCCGTCCAGGTGTGGCCGTTGCTCGAGAATCCCGATGTCGATCTCGATGAGTCAGACGTGCGGATGGAAGTCTTCCGGGCGTCCGGCGCCGGTGGTCAGCATGTCAACAAGACGTCGTCAGCGGTGCGGTTGATCCATGAGCCGACCGGGTTGGTCTCGGCCTCGCAAGAGGAGCGCAGCCAGCTGCAGAACCGTGAAAAGGCGATGAACCGGCTCAAGGCGATGTACGCCGCCAAGGTCGAAGAAGAACGTGAGGCCGAGATGGCCCGCCTCGGTGGACGCCAGGCGCAGGTCGGCTGGGGCAGCCAGATTCGCAGCTACGTTTTCCAGCCGTACCAGATGGTGAAAGACCTGCGTACCGAGTACGAGACGAGCAACATCGCCGGGGTCGTCGATGGTGATGTCGACGAGTTCATGGAGAGCTACCTCCGGTGGAAGCGCCGCACCGCAGACGAGGAATCGTGATTTCGCGGATTGCACGTGAATGTGGTGACCGTCGGGCCTCGGGCGGCATCGCTACTGTGATGACCAGGCGGGCCACGCCAACCGACGCAACCCGGCTGCCGAGCCATGCCAAACCGGCTCCGAGTTGCCCGACCCCGAGCGGGATTCCTGCATGATCAAACTCGAGAACGTCTCGAAGGTGTACAACGACGAGGTCGTTGCCCTGCGCGACGCCAGCTTCGATATCCCCAAGGGTGAGTTCATCTTTCTCGTCGGGGCGTCCGGTTCGGGAAAGTCGACGCTGCTGCGCCTGATGAACCGCCAGGAGAGCCCCGAGCGCGGCTCGGTGTTCGTCGCCGGTCGCAACATCAACGAGATGCCCGATTCGAAGGTGCCGTTCCTGCGGCGGAACATCGGCAACATCTTCCAGGACTACAAACTCCTGCCGAACAAGACGGTGTTCGAGAATGTCGCCTTCGCCCTTGAAGTCATTGGTCGGCCCAAGCACGTCATCCGCCAGCAGGTGCCCGCAGTGCTCGACTTGGTTGGTTTGGCGGGCAAACAAGATCGATTCCCGCACCAACTCTCGGGTGGCGAGCAGCAGCGCGTTTCGATCGCCCGCGCCTTCGTCAACCGTCCGCTGATTCTTCTCGCCGACGAGCCGACGGGAAACCTTGACCCGTCGACCGGTGAGGGCATCATGCGGCTCCTCGATCGCATCAACAAGACCGGTACGACGGTGGTCATGGCCACCCACGACCAGCGAATTGTCAACATGATGCGCCGCCGAGTGGTGCAACTCGACCGGGGCGTGATCGTGCGCGATCAGGCCCGAGGGGTATACGACTGATGTTCTCCCGGATCACCTATGCCTTTCGTGAGACGTGGGCGAGTTTTCAGCGCAACCTGACCCTCACCGCGGCGGCGATCTTGACGGCGGCCGTAGCGCTGTTGCTCGTTGGAGTGACGTTGCTGATCCAAGAGGGCTTCTCGAACCTGCTCGCCAAGTGGACCGGCGGCGTCGAGATGATCGTCTACGTCAAGCCGGAATACTCCACCGACCAGGCCCGCATCGACGCCCTCCAGCAACAACTGCAGAGCAACGCCGGGGTCAAAAAGGTTACTCAACTGAATCAGGCGGAGTCGTTTGAACAGGCGAAACGAGTCCTGACGGGTCAGGCCTCGTTGCTGGAAACGTTGACGGTCGAAAAGATGCCGGCCCAGTTGCGCGTCGTCCCCGAAGAGGGCACGGCCGAACTCCTTCCGCTGCTGAAGGAGCAATTCGACCCGAGGAACAACCCGACGGTGTGGGCGGTCGGGCTTGCGACCGACGACATCAAGGTGGTGGCCAAGATCTCCAATTTTGTGCGGCGGTTCACGATTGGCGCATCGGTCGTCCTGCTCATCGTGGCCGTGGTATTGATCTGGAACACCATTCGAACGGCGATGTTCGCCCGCCGTCGCGAGATCGAGGTGATGAAACTCGTCGGTGCGACCAACTGGTTCATCCGCGTCCCGTTCATGCTCGAAGGGTTGCTCCAGGGTCTGATCGGTTCGTTGCTGTCGTGCGGTGGCCTGGCGCTCGTCAACGGCTTGTGGAACAACAGCCTGGGCAGCTTCGGGAGCAAAGACCTGTTGACCAACGACCTGGTCGCGTTGCAGGTCTCGGGGCCGTTCCTGCGCGGGGTGATGATCATCATCCTGATCGTCGGGGCCCTCGTCGGGGCCATCGCCGCCGGTATCGCCGCATCTCGCTTCCTCGACGTGTAGCCACTACCGTCGGTGGGATGGAGTACGACCAGATCGCCTATGACATCACCGATGGCATTGCCACGATCACCCTTGATCGGCCCGAGCAGCTGAACGCGTTTACCAACTCGATGATGTACCAGCTCATCGATGCTTTTGACCGCACCGACGCCGATGACGACGTGCGCGTGGTGATCGTGACGGGGCGGGGCCGAGGCTTCTGCGCCGGGGCCGACCTGTCGGGTGGGGGAGCGACGTTCTCCGAGGGCGGTAGTGACATTCAGACCGATGCCGGGGTGCCTCGCGACGGCGGTGGCATGGTCTCGTTGCGGGTCTTTGAGAGCCTCAAGCCGGTCATCGCTGCCATCAACGGTCCCGCCGTCGGCGTGGGGATCACGATGACCCTGCCGATGGATATCCGCCTCGTGTCGGAGAACGCCAAGATCGGGTTCGTCTTCGCCCGTCGTGGCATCGTGCCCGAGGCGGCCTCATCGTGGTTTCTGCCTCGCCTCGTCGGGATTCAGACGGCCGCCGAGTGGGCCTACACGGGTCGTCTGCTCACCGCGGCCGAGGTCCACGCCGCCGGCTTGGCTCGTAGCGTGCACACCCCCGACGACCTGCTCCCCGCCGCCCGGGCCATCGCCCGGGAGATCGCCGACAACACCGCCCCCGTCTCGGTAGCGCTGACCCGCCGAATGCTGTGGCGCATGCTTGGCGCCGACCATCCAATGGACGCCCACCGGGTTGACAGTCGGGCGATTCTGGCCCGGGGAGCCAGCGACGACTCCCGCGAGGGTGTGATGAGCTTCCTCGAGAAGCGACCGCCCAACTTCCCGGGCAAGGTGAGTGACGGCCTGCCCGATGTGTTCCCCGATTGGACCGACCGCTCGTTCTCCTGAGAACGTCGTTCATGACCCGCAGCATTCTCTGGTTTCGCCGCGACCTTCGACTTGCCGACCATCCGGCGTTGACCGCCGCCGCGAGCAAAGGTGCAGTCGTGCCACTGTTCGTAGTCGACCCGACATTTGCCCGGGCGGGCGCATCACGGCGGGCATTCATGGCCGCGGCGCTCAACTCCCTCGACAACTCGATTTCCCGCGCGCTGGTCTACCGCCACGGACGTCCTGTCGACGAGGTCGCTCGCCTCGCCACCGACGTCGGGGCGTCGGACGTCTACGCGTCGGCCGACTTCGGTCCGTATGGCCGTCGGCGTGACGCTGCGGTGCGCGACGCTCTCGGTGCCATCGGGGTGCGACTCCACCTCGTCGGCTCGCCCTATGTCATCGATCCGGGTGAGGTCCGCAAGGACGATGGAACGCCCTATGCGGTCTTCACCCCCTATTTCCGAGCCTGGGGTAGGAAATCGCCCACCGACGGCTGGACGCCCTCGCAGACGCCTCAGATGAGCGATGTCGAGTGGTACGGCGCGCCGGTGGTGCCGTGCGACGGCCCGCCCGAAGCTCCGCCCACCATCGTCGACGTCGCCGAGGCGACCGAAGCCGGTGCCCACCGACTCCTGGATGCGTTCATCGACGCAGGCGTCGACAGCTACGACGAGCAGCGCAACCTGCCCGGAATCGATGGTACGAGTCGCCTGTCGCCGTACCTGCGATGGGGGTTGATCCATCCCCGCCAGGTCCTCGACCGGCTCGGCGACGGGCGCGGGCCCGACGTGTTCCGGTCCGAGATCGCCTGGCGCGAGTTCTACGCCGACGTGCTCTTCCACCGGCCCGCAAGTGCCGCGCTCAACCTGCGGCCGTCGCTCAACGCGCTCCCGATCGATACCGACGCGGCAGCCGTCCGCCGATTCCAAGCCTGGCAGGCGGGCACGACGGGCTATCCGATCGTCGACGCCGGCATGCGACAACTGCTGGCGACGGGTTGGATGCACAACCGGGTGCGGATGATCGTGGCGAGCTTCCTGGTGAAGGATTTGCATCTGCCGTGGCAGTGGGGCGCGAACCACTTCATGGACCACCTGATCGACGGTGACC
Organism: Actinomycetes bacterium; assembly: GCA_031398525.1. Taxonomy (GTDB): domain Bacteria; phylum Actinomycetota; class Acidimicrobiia; order Acidimicrobiales; family Ilumatobacteraceae; genus JANMJD01. The sequence continues at coordinate 8,479 of JANNNL010000663.1, forward strand.
TTGCCTCGAACAGCCATGGATGGCAGTGGACCGCGGGGACCGGCACCGATGCCTCGCCGTACTACCGGGTGTTCAACCCGGTGACTCAGGCCGAGCGCTACGACCCCGATGGCACCTACATCCGCCGCTGGGTCCCCGAGCTTGCCGGCGTCGGCGACCGGGAGATTCATGCCCCGTGGCTGTCGAAACGCGGTCTGCCCCTCGGCTATGTGGCGCCGATGGTCGATCACACGGTGGAGCGAGCCGAAGCCTTGCGCCGCTTGGCTTTGACGACCGGCCAGTAGCCTTTGGCGAACCCGACCACAACCACCAACCATCGCCGAACGGTGAAGCGAGATGCTCGACGAGCGCAAGACGGCCATTCTGAGAGCCGTCGTCCATGAGTACATCGAGACGGCCCAGCCGGTCGGCTCGACGCATATCGCCAGTGCGCCGGGCGTACGCGTCTCGTCAGCCACCGTCCGCAACGAGATGGCGGTGCTTGAACAGGAGGGATACCTGATCCAACCTCATACGTCGGCTGGTCGAGTGCCGACCGACAAGGGGTACCGCTTCTTCGTCGATCACCTGACGGCTCCGGGGTCGCTCGATGATGCCCGTCGGGCCCAGGTCGGCGACTTCTTCGCCCATACTCATGGTGCGCTCGAAAAGATGCTCCAGGACACGAGCCGGTTGCTCTCGCGAATGACCAACTATGCCGCCGTCGTCATTGGACCAGCTGCCGAAGCGGCCGTGGTCCGGTCGGTGCAGGTCGTCGGGCTGTCATCGAGAATGGCGATGGTCGTAGTGGTGTCGTCCAACGGCAGCGTCGAGAACGAGACGATCGAGTTGAGCGACGACGTGTCGTTGAACACGATTGCCGCGGCGGGGGCCCATCTCCATCAGCATCTTGTCTCACGTGCCTTGGGCGATTCGCCAACGGTGCCACCAAGCGGCGATGTGCAGGTGGATTTGCTGGTCGACGCCGCCCTGGCTGCGATCCACGACTCGAGCGTGTCTGGTGAGCAGGTCTATGTCGGCGGCGCGGCGTCGATGGCCCAGGCCTTCGACGCGGTCGACGTCGTCCGGCGGGTGTTGCACACGTTGGAGCAGCAGTACGTGGTGGTCACGCTGGTGCGAGATGTGCTCGACCGGGGCTTGTCGGTGGCGATTGGGGGGGAACACGGGGTTGAACCATTGGCCGCCTGCTCGGTGGTTGTCGCCTCGGTCAAGGCCGATGGCGAAACACTTGGCACGGTTGGCGTGCTCGGGCCGACCCGAATGAACTACCCTCAAGCCCTCGCCGCGGTGGAAGTGGTGAGCGACCGATTGGGTCGCCGCCTCGCCGAGAGCTGATTGCTGGACATCATGACTGACTATTACGAACTCCTTGGCGTGCGCCGCGATGCGAGCGACGACGACATCAAAAAGGCCTACCGCCGCCGCGCCCGCGAGCTGCATCCCGACGCCAACCCGAGCAACCCGGCGGCCGAGGATCAGTTCAAAGAACTCGCCCGAGCGTACGAGGTACTCTCGGACGGCCAGCAGCGCCAGCGTTACGACCAGTTCGGCGCCGACGGCCTGCGTGGCGCAGGTGGTGGCGGCACCGGCGACGTCTTCGGTGGTGGTGGACTCGGCGACTTGTTCGATGCGTTCTTCGGTGGGGGCGGTAGCCCCTTCGGTGGCGGCCGAGGCCAGGCGGGTCCGCCTCGGGGGCAAGACCTCGAAGTCGTCGCTGATCTCCGCTTCGAGCAGGCTGTCTTCGGGGCGACGGTGCCGGTGTCGGTTCGCACTGCGGTGGCGTGCGAGCCCTGCGGCGGTCGTGGCGCCGGTTCGGGCACCCAGCCGATCACCTGCTCGGAGTGCAACGGCGCCGGCCAGGTCAAGCGGGTCCGCCAGAGTGTGCTCGGCCAGATGGTCACCTCTGGTCCCTGTCAGCGATGTGGCGGTACCGGACAGGTCATCGTGACGCCGTGCACGGAGTGCCGCGGCGACGGCCGAGTGATTACCGAGCGTGAATACCAAGTCGATGTTCCCGCCGGTGTCGACACCGGCGCGACCTTACGGTTGACCGGTCGGGGCGCAGTTGGGGCCCGGGGTGGCGCAGCCGGCGATTTGTACGTTCACGTGCGAGTTGCGGCCCACGAGCGTTACGTACGTGACGGCTTCGACCTTGTCACCAAGCTGGAGATCTCGTTTGCACAAGCCGCGCTCGGAACTCACCTGACGCTGGCGACGCTCGACGGTGACGAAGAACTCGTCGTGCCGCCGGGGGCCCAGCCGGGTCGGCAATTTGTCCTCCGTGGTCGCGGCGTCCCTCACCTGCAAGGCCGCGGGCGCGGTGATCTGCGGGTGGTGGCCGACGTCAGAACGCCGACAAAGCTGTCGACGGCCGAGGCGGAATTGCTTCGCAAGTACGCCGACGAGCGAGGCGAGGCTGTGAGCCCGCCAGACAAGGGCATCTTGTCGAGGATCAAGTCCGCGTTCTCGTGAGTCCGGATCCGCTGTTGGTCGCATCGAGTGCTCATGCATTCGTCGACAGCTTGGAGAGCCCGCTTCTGTCGGACATCGACGCCCATCACCTCGACCGGGTTCTTCGGCTCCGCAAGGGCGATGCGATCACGATCAGCGACGGTGTCGGGGGTTGGCGGCCAGGTCGCTTCGGCGGCGGAGCGCTCGTCGAACTCGACGGGGAGATCCGACGGACGACCGTAGATCACCCCGCAATCACCATCGGATTCAGCTTGCTGAAGGGGGATCGCAACGAGCTCATCGTGCAGAAACTGACCGAAATCGGCGCCCAACGAATCGCCCCCATAACCACGGACCGCACGATTGTTCGATGGGACGCAGCGCGCGCAAGGACCAATCACGAACGCTTCGTTCGAATTGCTCGCGAGGCGGCGATGCAGTCCCGACGGGCCTTTCTGCCGGTTGTCGAGCCAATCCAGTCCTTTACATCGATTGCCCACGGTGAGGCCACTGCACTCGCCGTTGCCGGAGCGCCACCAATCGGTGCGGGCACCACCACCGTGCTCGTCGGACCCGAGGGTGGATGGTCACCGACGGAGCTTGATTTTCCGATGCGACGGATCGGACTGGGCCCGAATATTCTCCGGGCCGAGACCGGTGCCATAGTCGCGTGCGCGCTGTTGGTAGCGTTCTTGACGGGGCAGGTGACACCTACCCCTTAACATTCACTCTTGGTGAAAATTTCTCACCGAGAGTTGCCGAGCATGTTGGTGAACGCCTACAGTTGGTGACACCACCCGGCGGATTCAGAAGGGCACAGGAAGAGAACTATGGACTTTGATGAGGATGCACTCTCGTCCCCCTACAGTCGCAAGGTCGGCGAGCGTCTTCGCACCATTCGGCGCCAGAAGCGTTTGTCACTGCAAGAGGTCGAAGCGAACTCCGAGCAGGAGTTCAAGGCTTCGGTCCTCGGCGCATATGAACGCGGTGAGCGAGCGATTTCGGTTCCGCGTTTGGAGCGGCTCGCCCGCTTCTACCAGGTGCCCGTCGATCAGCTGCTTCCCCGTGACGAGATGCATGCCGGCGACGATCTCGAGGGCACTGGTGCCGCCAGCAAGGTGGTGCTCGACCTCGTCAAGCTCAGCCAGCTCACCGGCGCGCCGTTCGAGATGCTGCAGCGCTTCTTCCGGATGATTCAAGTCCAGCGTCAAGACTTCAACGGCAAGGTGCTGACCATTCGTAACGACGATCGTCGCGCCGTGGCCGCCATGCTCGACGTACCGGTCGACCAGGTCGAGGCTCGCCTAGAGGCGCTCGACCTCCTGTTCCGCGTCGACTGATCCTGTTGTTGCCGACTCCTCGATCATCTCGATCGAGGAGTCGATGAAGGCGCAATCTGCCACACTGACCTGCGTGCAACCCACGCAGGTCTTTGGCGTTTACGTACACATTCCGTTCTGTGCCCGACGGTGTGACTACTGCGCCTTCGCCACCTGGACCGATCGAGATCACCTGCAGGTCGCGTACCTGGACGCCCTGGCCCGCGACATCGATCGGGCGGTCGCCCACGGCATGCCGCTGTCGACCAGCGTGTTCGTCGGTGGCGGAACGCCGTCGATGGTGGCCGCGGCCGACCTCGTGGCGGTACTCGCCCGAATCCCGCTCGCCGAGGGGGCCGAAGTGACGGTGGAGTGCAATCCCGACAATGTCACCGCCGAGTTGCTGGCCACCTACCGAGACGGCCCCGTGAACCGACTGAGCTTTGGGGTGCAGTCGATGGTGCCCCACGTTTTGGCGTCGCTGGGGCGCACCCACGATCCCGACAATGTGCGCCGCAGCGTCGAACTCGCCCGGGCGGCAGGCTTCGAGTCGTTCAACCTCGACGTCATCTACGGGGCAGCCGGCGAGTCGCTGGCCGACTGGGAGATGACGGTTCGAGCGATCGCCGAACTTGAGCCGCCGCATGTCTCGGCCTACGGGCTGACGGTTGAAGCAGGGACTCCGTTGTGGGAGGACCCGTCGCGGCACCCCGATGACGACGATCAGGCCGACAAGTACGAGATGGCCGACGACGTGCTGACGCTCGGTGGTCTGGACAACTACGAGATCTCGAACTGGGCCCGCCCGGGTCATGAGTGCCGCCACAACCAGCTCTACTGGGAGCAGGGCGACTATCTCGGATTCGGCTGCGCAGCCCACTCCCACGAGGCTGGTCGACGATGGTGGAACCTGCGAACTCCCGAGCGGTACATCGCCGCAGTGGCCAACGATGAGACCACCGAGGCAGCCGGCGAGACGCTAGAGCCCGAGGTTCGCCGCATCGAGGGCCTGCAACTTTCGTTGCGCACCAAGCGCGGCGTTCCTGTCGACTCGCTCGACGCCGATGAGCTGCCGGGGCTGGTCGAGCCGGCCGGCGATCGTTTGATATTGACCCGCGCCGGACGGTTGCTTGCGAATGAAGTGTCGTTGCGGCTGAAGTGACTGCTAGTCTGTGGCTCCCGCAAGGGCGCGTAGCTCAGTTGGTTAGAGCGCTACCATGACACGGTAGAGGTCCCGGGTTCGAGCCCCGTCGTGCCCACTCGAAACGTTCGAAGGCCGCCCGACTCGGGCGGCCTTCGAACGTTCTCGAGCCCACGCAGCTGACGGCCGGCAGGTCACTCAGAGCTTGCGGAAGGCGCAGTGTCGGCCATCGTCGGTCGACGTTGCGTAGAACGCAACCCGCTCGACGCCGATCTCGGCCAGCGTCCCGTTGGCGAGCATCTCGGCGAACGTCGTGGCGAACCCCAACTCGTCCCACACGGCATGGTGGACCGCGCAGCACAAGACACCGCCGGGCTCGATGATCCGCACGATCTCGGCCAGGCTCTCCGCGCCAACATGGCCACTGGTAAAGGTGCCGTTACAGATCGCCGCGCCGTACGTGCCGTCGGCGATTGGCAGGGTCGCGGTGAGATCGGCCGCGATGAACTGGCGGTAGATGCCCCGTCGTGAGGCGACCTCGGTCATCGCCAGCGACAGGTCGATTCCGTCGAACACCGAGAAGCCGTGGTCGGCCAGGCCCACGGCCACCAGGCCGGTGCCACACCCGAGATCAGCAACCGGTCGATCCCGCCAGTCCACGACTCTGGCCAGCAGGTCGCCGAGGTGCTTTGGGGACAGGTATCCGAGGCCGTCGACCATCGTCTGGTCATAGGTCTCGGCCCACTCGGTGTAGAGCTGAGCACTCTCAGCCATATCGGTCAGCTCGTACGCCCGACGCAGGAGTTCTGCGTCTCGTTCACCGACGTTGGGAGGAATCATGTGCTCGCTACTCATGGACGCCGAACGTAGCTCCCCAAGGGAAACAGCGAGGAGAGCGCGACGTAGACGTTGGTCGTGACCAGGGGTGGTGATCACCTACTATCGGTCACCAATGCTTGGTGCAGCAGTGATCGATGGATTCAGGGCAGGCGACGAGTCGTCGGTTCGCGCGGTCTACGAGCAATTCGGCCGGCTGGTGTTCACCGTGTGCAACCGGGTCCTTGGCAACCGCTCGCTGGCCGAGGAAGCGACGCAACAGACCTTTGTGCAGGCATGGCGAGGTGCGGCGAGTTTTGACGAGGGCCGAGAGATGGGGCCGTGGCTGGCGACGATCGCCCGGCGAGTGGCGATCGACGTCCACCGGCGTGAATCTCGGCGGGCGCACGAGTCGCTGGAGTTCGCCAGCCCGACTGAGTCGGCCCTCATCGCCCTGCCTCCGGGTGCCGATCAGATCTATGTGACTTGGCAGGTGCGTGAGGCCATCGACGCGTTGGGGTCCGATGAGCGTGAGGTCGTGCGGCTGCAGCACATGCAGGGGATGAGTCATCCCGAGATTGCCGAACGCCTCGGCATTCCGGTTGGCACCGTGAAGTCGCGGTCATTTCGGGCGCATAAGCAACTGGCCCGCCGTTTGGGCCATCTGCGAGAACCTGACGGACCCGATCCGTGACAGAGTTGGGGCGACAAATACGAACCAAACTGCTGCTGACCCCGTACTACCCACTGAGAACCTGAACTCACGACTATGCCAGGACTCACGACCACCGAGGAGGTGAACCATGACGAACGACGAGCAACGAATCAACTACCTAGTGTTGGGGCCGAGAGGCGCTGACGATGCCCTCGCCGCTGATGAGCAAGCCGAACTCGATGAACTCAACGCGCTCTTGGCCGATCCGTCGTTGTGGGACGAACCTTCGGCCGACTTGGGTGACCGGGTGGTGGCCGCCATCGGGGCGGATCGTGCGGCTATCAGTCCAGTCTCGTTACCCGAGCCCTCGACGCTGCCCAGAAATACGCCGGCGCAAGGTGACCCATCCGACAATGTGGTCGTCATTGGCCGTCAGTCTTCCCGGCCCGGGCGTCGGTGGATGCAACCGTTCCTGGCTGGTGCTGCCGTTGCGGCCGCGATTGCGCTCGGCGTGGTTGTCCTCAGCCGACGGACTGATGACCCGTCCGCAACGGTTTTGGCCTTGGCCGGCACCGAGTTGGCCCCCGCCGGGGTCAGTGGCACCGCCCGGATTACGGAAACCGAGTCAGGACTGCGGATCGAACTCAACGCGACGGGGCTGCCGCGTCGTGAGGGGCGACAGTTCTACCAGGCGTGGCTCAAAGGTGAGGCAGGCCTGGTGCCGATCGGAACCTTCCATACCGGTGACGACGTCGTGCTCTGGGCGGGAGTGTCGCTCGCTGACTTTCCGACGCTGACCGTCACGTTGGAAGAGGTCGGCGAGCAAGAATCGTCCGGGCAAAGGGTGCTCGTCGGCAACGTGCCCGGCGGCTGATTTCTCTTCATCGTCAAGTCGACCACCCCCGGCACCTGGTCGCTCACGGTGGGCTGGCGAAAGAGTTGAAGTCACGCGTGGTGGTGCCAAACGACTCATCGGTGCTGGCGTCAGCGCGCTCGAACCTCGGCGTCGTCAACTCACGGCACTCCGGCCGTTCACAAGGAGTCAGCGGCAAGATGAGCAGCACGCGTGGCATTGCAGTCGTGGTCGGGATGGTGACTGGAGTCCTCGCCACCGCCATCGGCGGCGGTGCAGCCCATGCCGATGGACAGGCCACCGGATCAAGCGGATTGACCTATCGCATCGAGACGGTCTGCGCGACCGGCGAGATGCAGGTGTCGACGAGCGAGGTCAAGCCGGGCCGGCTCCCGGTCACGGTCACCATCGCCGAGATGAGCGGGACGTGGAAGAACGATTGGTTCATAGACGGAGTCGACTACGACTCGATCGGTATCACCGTGGACAAAAGCATCGCGATGGACCCGGTGGGTGTGGCGGTCAAGGAGAACGGCAAGACCGTGATGACGGCGACGTACGCGGCGAAGTGCGCGTCGTTTCTGCAGCAGCAGACGGCGGCGGCCAGATCGGCATTCACTCCGATGACCCCGACCCGGATACTCGACACCCGCCCCTCGACGCGGGTGAACTACCCGGGTGCCAAGCCCGGGGCCGGCGCAAGTGTTCCACTGCAGATCACGAACGCCAAGGTGTCGACGGTCCCGGCAACGGCCACTGCGGTCGTGCTGAACGTCACCGCAGTCGATGCCACCGCGGCGGGGTATGTGCAGGTATTCCCGACCGGGCGCAGCGTCCCGGGGGCCTCGTCGAATCTGAACATCGAACGAGTTGGCCAGACCATTCCGAACACGGTCATCGTTCCGCTCGGGCAGGAAGGATTTCTGACGTTCTACACCGAAGCGGGGACCCACCTGATCGCCGACATCGCGGGCTACTTCGTCCCGACCGTCGGTGCCGTCTCGGCCGGCCGGTATCAGTCGGTGACCCCGAAGCGGGTGCTCGACACCCGGGCCAGCGTGCAACTCGGCTACCGGGGGCCTAAGCCCGCAGCCGGGGCGCGGGTGAAGGTGTCGGTCGCGGTGGCGGGCTCGCCGTCGATGGCGACGGTCGCGGCGGTGGTCATGAACGTCACGGCTACCGAGGCGTCGGTGGCGGGCTTCGTCCAGGTCGCACCGGCCGGAAAGCTGATCGCCGGTCAGACATCGAGTCTCAACCTGGAACAGGCGGGCCAGACCATCCCCAACCTGGTGATCGTGCCGGTCTCGGCGACTGGTGAAGTCGAGTTCTACACCGAGCAGGGCACGAACCTGCTCGCCGATGTGGTCGGATACTTCACCAACGCCTCGGCTCCTGCGGCGATGACGGGCCTCTTCGTGGCCGCCACACCCGAGCGCATTCTCGACACCCGCTCTCGGCGGGGAGCAGGTGACTACGAAGCGGTCGACGGCGGCTCGGTGTTCAAGGACTTCGGTGGACTCGACCAGTGGAAGCCGGCAGCGGTGGTGCTCAACGTCACGGCCACCGGCACGACGGTCGGCAGCTACATCCAGGTCGGCAATGGCAATCCGGGGGCGATGGCCACCGGTGCTCACTCCAACCTGAACATGGAGGCGGGCCAGACGATCCCCAACGCGGTGATCTCGCCCATCGGGAGCTACGAGAACGCGCTGGAGATCTACAACGACGGAGCGTCGCATCTGCTTGCCGACTTCGCCGGCTGGTTCACCAGCTGACTTGCTCCGGGCGGAGTGTCCCCAGCTCGGCCGGGCGCGCTCGGTATCGTCGCAACGATGGATGTGAGCTCTGATGGCGAGTTGGTGGGCCGGGTGATCGGCTCGGAAGAGGCGTCGCCGTTGGCTTTCCACGTCGGCATCTCGCCCGAGCACGCCATCCAACTTGATGAAGTGCTCGCCACCCGGCGGACCCTTCCCGACGGTCGTGTTGTCACGCTGTCGGGCGTGGTGAGCCGGGTGACGGCGGTTCACGAGGGAGCTACATTCGGCTCGGACGTCTACCTCATCGCCAACGGCATTTTGCCTGCTCAGGTGTTCGAAACGGCCGAGGTGCTGGTCACCCGGGTCGACCCGGAGATCTACGTCCCACCGACCCCAGGGGCCGGGGTGGTACGGGCCGAGGGCGAGGCACGCGACATGGCACTGTCGTTCGACCGAATGGACCGACGCATCCCGATCGGGCTCGGGCGTGACGGTGAGGCGCTATTCGCCAACCTCGAATTCCTCGATGGCACCCGCGGCGCTCACGTCAATATCTCGGGCATTTCCGGCGTCGCCACCAAGACCTCGTACGCGACATTCCTGCTGCACTCGCTGTTCAACTCGGGCGCGCTCGGGGCCGAGGCGGTGAACACCAAGGCGTTGATCTTCAACGTCAAAGGCGAGGATCTGCTGTTCCTCGACCGGCCGAACAACCGGCTCGATGACGCCCAGCGAGCCCTGTATGCCCGGCTGAAGCTTCCGGCCGAGCCATTCGGGTCGGTGGCGGTCTTCGCCCCGCCGCGGCGCAACGACCCCAACGCCGGGCCCGACGTGGCCAGCCGCTCGACCGGGGTGCGCTCGTTCTATTGGACCCTCGTGGAGTTCTGCGTCGAAGAATTGTTGCCATTCGTCTTCGCCGACGTGGAGGACGAACGCCAGCAGTACACGATGATCGTCCACCACATCACCCACCGGTTGCGCCACGAGCACCGTCCGGTCGGCGATGACGGCGCGATCAAACTCGGTCCCGACGGAGCCGTGATTCGCACCTTCGGCGACCTCGTCGATCAGCTCGTCGGGCTGGTCTCCGACGATGACTCCCGCGAGGAGTGGGCGGGCCGGGCCACGACGATGGGCACGGTCAACGCCTTCGTCCGGCGGCTGATCTCGGCGAAAATGCGCCTTGGTCAGCTGATTCGCGGTGACGTCGCCCGGCGGGCCGTGCATCGCATCGATACCGGTGGGGCGCAGGTCACTGTCGTGGATCTGCACAACCTGCACGACCGCGCTCAGCGGTTCGTGGTTGGCGTCACGCTGCGCCAGGAGTTTGAACGCAAGGAAACGTCGGGTTCGGCGCGACCGTTGCTGTTCGTTGTGCTCGACGAACTGAACAAGTATGCGCCACGCGAAGGCTCGTCGCCGATCAAGGAAATCCTGCTCGATGTCGCCGAACGGGGGCGTTCGCTCGGGGTCATCCTGATCGGGGCACAACAAACGGCGAGCGAGGTGGAACGGCGGGTGTTCGCCAACGCGGCCATCCGCGTTGTGGGGAGGCTCGACCCGGCCGAGGCCGCGCGAGCGGAGTATGGCTTTCTTCCCGAGGCGCACCGGCGGCGGGCGACGATCGCCCGGCCGGGCACGATGTTTGTCAATCAGCCCGAGATCCCGGTGCCGCTGGTGGTCGAGTTCCCGTTCCCGGCGTGGGCGACGCGTCCGAGCGAGGCAACCGCCGCGCCGAGCCTCACGGGCAACGACGACGACCCGTTCGACGGGCTGATATGAGGCTGCTGCACACCGGTGACTGGCATCTGGGCAAGGTGCTCAAGGGCCAGCCCCGGTTCGAGGAGCACACGGCGGTGCTCGCCGAGATGGTGGCCATCACCGGGTCGGAACAGGTTGACGCGGTGCTGGTGGCGGGCGATCTGTTCGAGTCGGCCGCCCCCACTCCCGATGCGCAGCGGCTGGCCTGGACCACCTTGCTCGAGCTGCGGGCGACCGGCGCGGAAGTGCTGGTCATCGCCGGAAATCATGACCACCCCGAGCTATTCGAGGCGGTGCGGCCGGTATTCGCCGCCTCGGGGATTCGGATGCTTGGCCGTCTCGCCCGCAACGATGACGGAGGCGTCGTCGAGTTGACCGTCCGGTCGGGGGAACGATTGCGGGTTGCCTGTTTGCCGTTCTGTTCGCAACGATCGATCGTCCGGGCGGAACAGCTGATGTCGCTCGATGTTGGCGAGCAGGTGGGGGAGTACTCCGACCGAATGAGCAAGCTTGTGACCGCGCTCACCGGCGGGTTCACGACCGACACCGTCAACGTAGTGATGGCCCACGCCTACGTGCTCGGCGGCAGACTCGGGGGTGGCGAGCGTGAAGCCCAGACGATCAACGACTACGCGATGCGGGCCACCTCGTTCCCCGTCGGGGCGAGCTACGTCGCGCTCGGGCACTTGCATCGCTACCAGCAGATTCCCGGGCCGTGCCCTATCTACTACGCCGGGTCGCCAATTGCCGTTGACTTCGGCGAGGAACGTGACGACAAGGGCGTGGCGATCATCGACGTCACTGCCGGCAAGCCCGCGGCGGTCAATCAGCGGGTGTTAGCGACAGCCCGAACGCTGGCGACCACGCGAGGGACCGCAGCCGAGGTCATCGCCGTCGCCAACGCCCAGCCCGACGCCTGGTGGCGGGCGGTCGTCACCGAGCCCGCCCGCGCCGGCTTGGCCGACGACGTACGGGCTGCGGCTCCCAACGTGTTCGAGGTGCGGATTGACGCCATGGCCGCCGGTCGAGCAGGTCCGATCGCAGAACGTCGGCAAGGGCGGTCGCCGCGGGAGCTGTTCGCGGCATACCTGGACCAGCAGCAGATTGTCGACGACCGCTTGGTGGGGTTGTTCGATGAGCTGCTCGACACTGAACTCACCGCCAGCGAGATGGCCACC
>JANNNL010000681.1:0-1699 GCA_031398525.1 Actinomycetes bacterium
CTATCTGATCACCTGCACCGACGTCGTGAAAGACGACGCCGGCGAGATCATCGAGATCCGCTGCACCTACGACCCGCTCACCGCCGGCGGCAACGCGCCCGATGGCCGCAAGGTCAAGTCGACGATCCACTGGGTGTCGGCCGCGCACGCCGTCGACGGCACGGCCGCGATCTACGACCGCCTGTTCACCGACCCGTTCCCCGGTTCCGACGGCATCGACCCGTTGGAACAGCTCAACCCGGCATCACGAGAAGTCCTCACCAACGCCAAGTTCGAACCGGCGTTGGCCGACATCGCCCCCGGGGGCCATGTCCAGTTCGAACGCCTCGCCTACTTCTGCCGCGACACCGCGGCTCCCGACGGCGGCCTGGTCTTCCACCAGACCGTGGGCCTCAAAGACGAATGGGCCCGCGTCCAAAAACGCTCCTGAGGCCACGTCGAGCGGTAGATCGTTCGGTGCTGAGCGATTAAACTCGACACGTTCTCACCTATCTATCTCACTCACTCAACCCGGGCGTTGGCGGCGGCCGGTGCGGGTGGCGAAGTCGTCGAGCGCGGTGACGATGTCGGTGGCAACCCAGGCCCGGTTGCGTTCCTCACCCTTGGCCTTGAGCAGAATGCCAAGGTCTTCGAGTTGGCCGATCGCGTTGAGGGCAGGAATCGCGGTCACCCCCAGTTCGCGCTGTACGACCGTTGAGTTGACCGCAGGCTGTCGAAACAGCAGATCGATCAGGCGCCAGATGACGGCGTCGAGCCGCGCTTTCACGCGGCGGCGCCACACGTCGCGGATCTCATCCATCTCGACGACCAGCGTTCTAGCGTTGCCGACCGCCGAGAACGTTGAGTCAGCCATCAGTTGGACAATCGGGTCGACCTGGCCAGTTCGGTAGACAGTCAAGGCATCGAAGTACGCGTCCAGATCGACGAGAAGACCAGCAGAGATCGGCACCGTGACGTTCCTGGTCAGGTCCCGATGACGCAGCATGCTGTGAATTAGTGCCCGACCCGTTCGACCGTTGCCGTCAGGGAACGGGTGAATCGTCTCGAACTGGGCATGGGCGACGGCGGCCTGAACCAGCGGCGCAACGTCGTGTCGCCCGGTAAACGCCACGAGATCATCGATTGCCGCGGGCACTCGGGAGTGATGGGGAGGAACGAACATCGCCCCATGCGGACCGAATCGACCACCTCCGATCCAGACTTGCACGTCTCGCCAATGACCGACCCACTCCGGGCGCTCATCCTCCAATAGAGCGGCATGCATCGCCAGGATCGATGACGCACTCACATCCGCGGACATGGCGATCGCCGCCGTCATCGCTTTGACGTTCGAAACGATCATCGTCGCGTTTACCTTGGAGGCGTCACCAAGTTCGGCCAGTGCGATTGCCTTGGCCGTCGCCGTCAACTGCTCGATCTGTGACGATGCCGCGGCCTCCGAACGCAGCAGAAGGGACGCGAACGGCATGACCCGCGTCCCGATCTCCGCGTCGAACCGGACGATCTCGTAGGCCGCCTCCTCAGCCGCTTCGATGCTGTCGGACTCCAGGAATATCGGCCGTGACGCGATCGCCGCGGGGACGGCTGCGAAGTACGAGCCCGCGTGTCGACGGCGGGCCGTGTTCGACACGTAGGCGTCGACAGGGAGGGTCCAGTCGAGTGGCTCCCATTCGACTGCCGGCCACCTTCGTTCGGGATG
>JANNNL010000014.1:0-5084 GCA_031398525.1 Actinomycetes bacterium
ATCGACGCCCGTCCTGTCGCGACCAAGGCGATCGATGGCTTCCTGCTCGGCGTCGAGGTACCCGCGGGGACGCACGATGTCCGTTTCGTCTACCGGCCGGGGTGGCTCCTACCGGGGCTGCTGGTCATGCTGCTCGGGGCGTCGTTCGTGACGGCGATGCTGGTCGCCGATGATCGACGGAGAAACCCACCGTTGTCGTAGCGGCTCTACGCCGGGGTCTACGCCTTGCCGCCGGTGAGCCGGCGCACGAACGGTTGCAGACGGCGAACACCAAACCGCTGCCCGCTCGGGGAATAGGCGATGATGCAGAACATCGCCTGCACGCCGTCGCGCCAACCGATCTTCTTGCCTTCGGCATAGGTGCGACCGCTGTAGGAGATTCCGACCTCGAACACTCGCCAGTGCCCGGCGGCGACCTTCGCGGTCATTTCGGGCTCGATGCCGAACCGGCTCTCCTGGAGCTCGAAGCTACGCAGCACCTCGACTCGGAACGCCTTGTAGCACGTCTCCATGTCGGTGAGATTGAGGTTGGTGAACATGTTCGACGCGGTCGTCAGGAACCGGTTGCCCACCGAATGCCAGTAGTAAAGCACCCGGTGCGGCCGCCCGCCTTGGAACCGTGAGCCGTAGACCACATCAGCTTGGCCGCTGAGTAGGGGTTCCATCAACAGGTTGAACTCGGCCGGGTCGTATTCGAGATCGGCGTCCTGCACAATGACGTACGGTCCCGAGGCCTCGGCAAACCCGCGGCGCAACGCCGCACCCTTGCCCTGGTTGTGGGGTTGCAGCAGCACCCGGACGCGGGGGTCATCGAGCTCGGCGAGCAAATCACGGGTGCCGTCGGTGGAACCGTCGTCGACGATGACCACTTCCGACGTGTAGGGCGATTTGAGGACCGAGGCGACGACCTCGTGGATCGTGGCCCGCTCGTTGTAACAGGGGATAACGACGCTGAGGCAGGCAACCACAGAACTCTCCAAGGCACGTCGACGGGACGGTCATAGCGTAGTGACTTCCGGGCCGCGGGCGGCGCGTTCGCGGCGGTGAGCAGTCGGTACTCTGACGGCTATGACCATGTCCGGAGACCTGTACATCACGGGCGATACTGACGCCGATGCCCTACTCAATCGAGATGGCACGGCGTTGTTGGTCGGCATGTTGCTCGATCAGCAGGTGCCGATGGAGTGGGCGTTCACCGGTCCAGCGACAATCCTCGAGCGCCTCGGGCACCTTTCCGCTCAGCGGATCGCAGCGATGGATCCCGAGGAATTCGTGGCCGTGTGCTGCGTCAAGCCGGCGATTCACCGCTTCCCCGCATCGCTCGGCCGCCGCATCCACGAGATGTGCTCCGTCCTCGTGCGCGACTTCAACGGTGCCGGTGAGCAGGTGTGGGAAGGCGTCACAACTGGGGATGAGCTCTACCGGCGGCTGCGCACCCTGCCCGGGTATGGCGATGAGAAGGCCAAGATCTTTGTGGCAATCCTGGCCAAGCGCATGGGCATCGCGCCCGATGGTTGGCGCCAGGCTGCCGGCAAGTTCGGCGACGACGTTCCCCGCTCGGTCGCCGACATCCACAACCCCGAGTCACTCGGCGTCGTGCGCCAGTGGAAGAAAGCCCAGAAGGCTGCCAAGAAAGACAAACAGGACCGCCCGTTGTAGGACGACAGCGTCAGCGCGAGCGTTGAGCGATGTGCAACATCTGCCCGGCAAGCGGGCGAATCGGCAACCGCAGGTAGATCGGCACCAGGCGACTCCCGCCCCGCAACCGCGACTTCATGGTCATCGGGAGGAAGCGGGGTTCGACGTGGACCAAGTCGAACCCGCGGGCGACGAGTAAGTCCGACAGCGAGCGGTCGGTGAAGATCGTCCGGTGGGTGTAGTCGTCGAAATAGGTCTTCGGAGCGAGCCGGAAGTTCGGCTGCACCAGGATGATTCGCCCGCCGGGGCTGAGCACCCGATGTACCTCTGCCAGACACCTGTCGACCGCATCGTGATCGAGATGTTCGAGGAAGTTGCTGGCAAAGACGACTTGAAATGTTCCGTCGGCAAAACCGGAGAGGTCGGTCGCATCTCCGACGACCGACTCGACGTCGTCGGGAAGGAACTCAGGAAGCTGCGGGTTGTGGTCGAGACCAACCCGTCGCCCAGTCGTTACCACGCTAGCGATGAAGTCTCCGTAGCCACAGGCCAGATCGAGCACGTCGGCCGCAGCGGGAATCCAGTGCTGCAGGTAGGCCGTGACATGACCCCACACTTTCGCCCGCACCGGATCGAACGCCAGACGGGTCGAGAAGTACTTCGAGACGTCGTCGGACATGTCGGCGAGTGTACCGACGTGCTCGGTCAGCGGGTGTTGGAGTCCAGACCTGACGGCTTGTCGATCCCTCGCATGCGCGTGCGTACGCACATTGCGATCATGCCCAGGCCGAGGCGAATCGTCTTGCCAAGGTCGCCGGTCACCGAGCTCTCCCCGACTCGCGGCAGGTAACGCACCGGGACCTGGACGAGCGGAATCCGTCGGCGCACCATGTGGAGCAGCATCTCGAACCCGAACGCCGACTTGTCGCTGCGAAAGTCAGGGCTGACCAGGTCTAACGCATCACGGGTGATCACCCGGAACGTGCACCCGACGTCGGACAGGTACGACGAGTTGAACAACACCTCAGTCAGCTTGGCGACCGCCCAGTTCCCCCACCGGAGGAACGGACCCATGTTCGCGCCGGAGAAAATGAACGTCTGCACGGTGCGCGACCCGACAACGAACTGCGCGTCGGTCAGAAACGGCAACAACTTCAGGATGTCGCTCGGCTCGAACGTTCCGTCGGGTTCGCACACGCAGACCAGGTCGAACGCGGCGGTCTCGGCAAAGCCCCGGCGGATCGCCGCGCCATACCCCTGGCGGGTCTCGAACACCTCGCGGGCCGAGGTCGGGGCGACCGCCGGGCTGGTGTCGGGATGGGCGTTGTTGTTGACGACGACGATCTCATCGACGATGCCGAGCGCTTCGAACGCCTCGATGCAGGCGCGGATGCTCCCCGCCTCGTTGTATGTCGGCAGAATGACCGCCAACGTCTGCTCATGCCACATCACAGCCTCGCTTTCGGCATGTAGACGATGAATCCGGCGACCTCGACGCGCTCGTACCCGCCGGGGGGTTGGCGGAGAGCTCCCGGATTCTCATCGGTCGACTGGAAGACGAAGGCTACTTCGGCCGGATCCGCGGCCTCGACGATCCGTTGATAGTGCGGATACCTGATCGGGAACCCTGCGGTGACCGCGCTTGGTATCCGGGCATCGGTGAAGTAGGTGACCGGGATCACGGCCCAGTAGCTGCCGGCGACGTTGTGGATGTCATTCGATTCGAGGTAGTCGACGAGCTGAGCCATCGCCGCGTTCGGATCGTCGACCCGTTGGTGGCCGATGATCCGCCACTGATACGGGAGCACGAGTACCCCAACCCAGGCGGCCACCACGACCACGCTCGCGACCCGTGCCACCGTCGGTTTCGCCCGCCCGGCCCACTGCGCCAGGTCGGCGATGCCGACGCCAAGGGCGGCGAAGACCACGGCCGACGGGCCGATTCCATAGCGACCGTCGAGCACGAAGCCCAACGGCGAGAACACGGCCATCAACGGCCACACGGCGACCAGGCAGACGGCCAGCAATCGGCCACCACGCCCCGCGCGGGCGAGCCGAATTCCGCCGATGACGACCACTAGCAGCACCAACAGGTAGATCACCACGCTGATCGGGCGGCCAAAGGTCCAACGTGTGCCCCCCGGGTCGAGTAGCCCAAGGTCACGAGGCAATAGACCGGAGAAAAATCGCCCCAGACGTTCCAGATACGTCCCCCGGCTGTCGTCGACGACCTCGCTGGCCAGCGACGGGAATCCATGTCGAACGTTCCAGGCGATCCACGGAAGGTCGACGATGATGGCGCCCGCGGCGGCGGGTAGCCACCATCTGCGCCAGTTCCGCAGATGCCGTAGGCCGACGACGACGCAGGCGGGAATCAGCACGGCGAGGTACATCGGATGGGCCCAGACCGCGAGTCCGAGCAGCACCCCGGCGATCGCGGCGTGCTGGGCCTGCGGCTCATCGGACTCGAGCACCCGGATGAGCGCGCTCAGCGACAAGACGACGAGCAGCAGACCACCGGCGTAGGCCAGGTAGGCCTTGGTCGAAAGTACGAGTAAGGCACCGGGAACCAGCCACAACAGCGCCCCGGCGACGACACCCGCCAACGACCCTGCGACGCGCCGAACGAGGGTGGCCAGGGCAAGGCAGGCCGCGGCCCAGAGCACGATCGGCAGAAGTTTCAACGGGGTCACGTGTGTGCCGAACACGGCCACAAACGGCGCGAACAGATAGCTCTCGAAGTTGGCCGTGTAGGCGTTGCCCGGGATGACGATGTCGAACCGCCCGTGGACCGCGTCGATGGCACCAAGCCCGGTGACCGCCTCGTCGGCATTCAGGCCGCCCCACCCGGTCGACAGCACCCACCAGCGGGTCAACAGGCCGACGATCGCCACCACCACGACCATCGCACGACGAGACACCCTCACGAGTGGGCGAGTGTACGACCTGAAACCAAATTGGGGGTGATCCCGACCGCGCTCGCCAACCCGCTAGCGCTCTACAACCTGGCCGGTGATCGCCAACGCCGCCTTGTAGCCTGACCCAGTGGTCGAAGTCCTTCAGTCCTCGGCGGAGTTGCGCGTTGTCGCGCCGCGCCGCTCGATCCGAGAGCATCTACGCGATATCTGGCGATATCGAGAACTGTGGTTGCAACTGGTCCGCAAGGAACTCCACGTGCGCTACCAAAAGTCGGTCCTCGGGTTTGCGTGGTCGATGGCCAACCCGTTGTTTTTGCTAGCGATCTACTCGGTGGTCTTCAGCATGCTCGGCCAGGCCTTCGTACAGATGGTAAATGGACATATTCAAATATTATTTCTGTTGTAAAATCAACAACCACTAAAGTTATTTTCTATCCAAATCCTGCTTCTGACCATATTTACATTGAAAATATCTTCGATGTTCAAGGTTTTTTGATAATGGACATTCTTGGTAAGACAGTTATGCAA
>JANNNL010000020.1:0-1776 GCA_031398525.1 Actinomycetes bacterium
GAACACGGTCAGCTGCCCGGTGCCCGCCGAGGCAACCCACTCGCCGCCGATGTAGATCTGGGTGAACTCGTTCATGCAGTCCATTGTGACGCGGACGACGGCGCGCCGAGGAGCCCGTTCGCAGGGATGCCCGTTCGTAAGATGAGGGCGTGAGCCCAGCAGATGTCGGTCGATTGGGGGTCGCCCCGATGTGCACCGATCGGGTCGCGCTCGACGAGTGGTATGTGATCAGTGCCCTCGACGAGATTGCCGTCGGGACTTCGTATCGCACGCGCTTGCTCGGTGACCCGATCGGCTACACCCGCGACGCCGACGGTGTGCCCGCCGTGTGGTTCGGTGCGACTGCTGGTGGCCCAAAACTCTCCCACCGGGTGAAGTTCGGCTATTTGTGGACCACGTTGGGTTCGCCCGATCACGAGATTTTCGACATCGCCGAGTGCGACGAGCCCGATCGGCGGATGCTCAACGGCGGGTCGATTCTGGTCGCCACGTCGGCCCCGCGGGCCGTCGAGAACTTCCTGGACATGGGCCATTTCCCGTATGTCCACACCGGGATCCTGGGGGCCGAGCCGCGCACCGAGGTGGTCGACTATGACGTGGAAAGCACCGATGACCAGGTACTGGCGACCCGCTGCCTGTTCTACCAACCGCAGGCGGCGGCCAGTTCGACCGAAGGTCAGATGTCGGAGTACATCTACCGCGTGCCTCACCCGTACTGCGTGATGTTGTACAAGTCGAACCCCGACGACCCGAGCCGGATGGACGTGATCGCCCTGTTTAACCAGCCGATGACCGAGGAGTCGATTCGGGCCCACAACTTCCTGTGCCTCATCGACGACGTGACCCCCGACGCGGCGATCCGCCGGTTCCAGCAGATGATTTTCGGGCAGGACAAACCGATTCTCGAGAACCAGTTCCCCCGCCGTCTACCGCTCGATCCGCGCGCCGAGACCCCGATCCGCGCCGACAAGGCCGCCATCGCCTACCGCCGCTGGCTCACCGCCAAGGGCCTGACCTACGCCGTCATCCCGGCCGGGTAGTCCGACAACGATGACCTGGTTTCCAATTGCCCGCGGTGATGACCTCGTGCCCCGCCATGTGTTCCATGGGCAACTGCTCGGTCGCGAGCTCGCCGTGTGGCGGGCCGACGATGGGTTCGTCAACGTCTGGGAGAACCGTTGTCTGCATCGCGGGGTCCGGTTGTCGATCGGGCTCAACGAAGGCCAGGAGTTGAAGTGTCAGTACCACGGCTGGCGCTACGCCACCCGGACTGCCGGGTGCACCTACATCCCCGCTCATCCGGCGGATTCGCCGGCGAGGACGATCTGCAACATCTCGTTCCTCGCCGTCGAACGACTCGGGTTGGTGTGGACCGGGGACACACCCACCGACGACATCCCCGTTCCCCCGTCGCTGACCGGCCGCGACGGGTTCGGGCTGCGCAACCTCCCAATCAACGCCGAGCCCGCCGTGGTGCTCGACGAGCTTGCCGGGTACCGGTTCGCCCCGTCAACGGAGGTGACCGCACGCGGTGAGTCGTGGATCGAGCTGACCGGGTCGGCCTCCACTGTGGTGCTGTTCGTCCAACCCGTCGATGCCGCTCGCAGCGTGGTGCGCGGGGTGCTCGCCGATCGCCCCGCCGAAGCCGACCGCCTGGCCGTGCTCCGCGAGCATCACCGCATCTTGAGCCGCCTGCGCGACGACATCGAGCACCATGCGACGAGCCGCGTCATGCCGCCGCCGATGACGCCGATGCTGCAGCGCGTGCCGATCGCC
>JANNNL010000024.1:0-5436 GCA_031398525.1 Actinomycetes bacterium
GCCCTCCTCACCCGTCACGACCAGCCGTCCGGCGGCCCAAACCCCCCAGGTGACCGCGGCGGTGGTCACACCGGCAGTGATCGTTCGGTATCGGGTGACGGCCAACAACGCGGCTCCGCCGAGCACTCCCGCGAGGACTCCCAGACCGATTGGTTGGGGGTCGTTGGGCAGGGCGAGCAGCAGAGCCGGAAGCGATGCGACCGCTATGCCCGCGCCATTGGTGAATTTCTTGCGCCGGTCGGCCACGAACCTCGCGGCGAGGCCTGCCGCTGCAGCGGTTGCGCCAACTGCGGCGATCGCGCCGGGAAGGCCTTGATGATTGAGCGCCTGGACCCCAATGGCCGGCCCGGCAACGGCGAGGGCCGAGAGACCGGCGAGGTCGAGGGCTCGTCGGTTGACGCCCTCAGACGACCGACCAGCGAACCCGATCAAGGCGACCCCAATGACCGACGTGATGCCGAACGCCACGGCCCATCCCGGGCGGGTCCCGTCGAAAGCGTGAGCGGCAAACCGGGTCGTCAGGATACCGGCGACGGCAACGGCCAAGCATCCCAGCCACGTCCAGGATTGCAGACGCCAACGCCGCGCTGCGATCAACACGAGTAACGCAAACAGGGCGAACGCGATCGGCAGATACGGATGGTCCCGGTCCAGCCAGCGCTCCGGAACGAGCCCGAAGCCGGGCGCGCCGACAATGTCGATCACCCCCAGGCCAAATGCCACGACTGCCAAAGCTTCGGCTGTGGCGGCGAGTCGTGCCCGCAATCGGATCGAGGCTGCGGCGAGACCGACCGTGAGTCCTGCGAGCAGGCCAATTTGCGTCGCTGCGCCGAGCCGCTGCCAGTTGACCGCGGCGAACACGGTGGCGGCGACGATCAGCAAGCCGGCACCCAGCGAGAGCAAGAGCGTCTGGGTCGTCATCGCACTGAACGCACGATGCGGCACAGGTGTGACTGCGTTGGGTGCCGACCAGATCTGGTAACGCATGGCAACGTCGCGGTCGGGCGCAGGATCAGAAGCGCCGATCCGTTCCTTCAGCCACATCAATCGTGCTTCGATCGCGACGGCCTCCGCGACATAGCCGACAAACGCCCGGTGCCCGCACTCACAGGCGACCATTCCGTCCGCGTCCGAGCGCCTCGGATCAAGCGCTCGATCTCGGCCACAACGCGGACACGACGACGTCGCATCGAAACTCTCGTTCGATGGCTGCTGCTTCCGAACCGCGTCACCGGTGACGTCCACGATGGTCCTCCGTTTTCGAGGGTTCGAACCCGTCCCAGCTTCGACCGCAGCACCCGGCGGAAACAGGGCCGAAGGTCACCAGTGTGGGCACGAAGGTCGGGCCATTCGAGGTTGGGTGCCATTCGGCCCTGGCCGGAAGGCTCGAATCCCAAGATGATCGGGACATGAGAACCAGATGGAATTGGGCGGCAGCGGTGATCATCGGCGCAGCGGGAGGTGGCTGCGGTTCCGACACCTCGACCAACCCGAGCAGCGACCCAACGAGCGCGGCGTCAACGGTGGCTGTGCTCCCGACGACCGATGCCCCACCGCCCACAGCCGATGTGACCGCGCCGCCATCACCGCAGCCAGCACCGCCGAGCGACGCGCCCACCTCAGCCGAAGTCACCACAACTGCTCCGGCGTCAGCACTCGCAGCGTGGGTCGACGACCAGGTTGCGGCCGGCCGCACCGAGGCCACGGCGGCGGAGAGTGTTGGCACCGATGCGCGGCTCGTCGTCGCCCATCCTCCCGGCTCGTTCGTCGACATCCAGGCGCGGATCATCCGCGCTGACGGTTCGCTCATCGCGGTCCCCGATGAGCTTCCACGGGACCGGTTCCCGACCCTCGTCGCCGTCGGCGAACGCCTTGCGCTGCTCGCTCCCGTCGACGGTGTGGTCGCGTTGTGGCTGCTTGGCGACGATCTCAACTGGACACACGGTCCCGAACTCAACGTCGCCGTGGCTGCGCAGCGCCCGATGCAGACGGATGCACTCGACGGCTTCGTGCTCGTGACAAGCGAAGGCGTCGTCGACCGCGGTGACGGCATCTACGTTCCCGCCGACCAGCAGGGTGCGCTGATCGCTCCCTCACTCGACGTCATTGCGATGGCACCACCGCCCGACGGGCTGTTCATGAACTTCACCACGGTTTCGGATTCACGTGCGTTTGTCTTGGGCCGCGACAACGGGGCCCGAGGTCACGAGCCGTTGACTCAGCCATGGGAGTTCGACGCGGCCACCAACACGTGGACAGCGCTGCCGATTCCTACCTGGCTGGTCTGCACCAATGCGTGCGAGTGGAGCGCTGCGCACGAGTTCGCCGACGTCTTCCTCGAAGCTGCCACCGACACGGGCATCGTCAAGCAACTTCCCGACGGCTCGGTCGGTCTCTACGATCCGGACTCGCGTCAGTGGCGACAACTCGAGATGCCTCCATTTCAGCTGGCCGGCCCGGCCATCGCCGCGCTCGACGGTGGCCTGCTCGTCGTCGCCCCCCAGCGTGCGTATGGGGTGGATTGGAATCTCAACACCGTCGGGGTGCTCGACATCGCCGCCGCCACGTGGACCCTGCACACGCTCGCCGATCAGCCAACGGCCGACGCACTCCTCGCCTGGGAAGCACGGACCGACGGAAACGTTGCACTGCTCCGGCTCCACTCCATGGTGGACAACGCCCTCGACGAAGATCCCCAGCTCGTCTACCAGGCGGCCAGCGACTCGTGGCGAACGCCGACATCGGATGACGTCTCCCTGTGGCGCAGCCTGGAAACGGGTGATGTAGCCGACATTCGCACGCTGGTGCCATGAAGCCACCAATCCAAGACAGTCGCTCTGTACGGTTCACGATCGCCGATCGCCAAGTGGCGTGGTTCGGGTTGTTGGCGGTCGGTTTGACATGGACGACATGGCTACCGCTGGTGGCCGAGAACGCGGGTTGGGGCGGGGCTGGTACGAGCCCATATCTGCACCTGGTTGGCGGTCTGGGACCAGCATTGGCTGCAACCATCATGACGGCCACCTACGACGGACGATGCGGGCTGCGCGTGTTGTGGCGCCGGATCATCTCGGGGCCCGGCCGCTACGTCGTCGTTGCCATCGTCGCCCCGGCCGCCGCGTACTTTGTGGCGATCGCGGTGGCGGCAGGCTTCGGCGTCCCCGTCGCGTTGCACCTCACCGGGGCGAGCGAGGAATTCTCCGCGCTGCCCGTCGTCCTCTATTGGATCGCCAACTTGGTGTTCTATGGGTTCGGCGAAGAAATCGGTTGGCGAGGTTTCGCCCTCCCCAGACTCCAACGGCACCGGTCGGCCCTCGCCGCGTCGATGTGGATGGCGCTGCTGTGGGGGTTCTGGCACATCCCCCTGTTCTTCTTCAGCGCCGGTCTGGGCACAATGCCCCTCATTGGTCTGTTCGGTTGGGCTGCAAGCCTGGTCACTGGATCCGTCATCTGTACGTGGCTGTTCAACTCCACAAGCGGCAGTGTTGCGGTCGTGGCCCTCTTCCACGCCTCGTTGGACATCTTCATCGGGTCACCGACCGGCGGTGACCTCGTCGCCAATGTGATGGGGGCGAGTGTGGTGATCGCTGCGTTGATGATCCCGCGCCGGTACGGCCGCGAAAACCTGTCGGGTTCGCCGAAGATCACCTCGACCGACGCCGACGATCCGGCTGCCCGTTGAGCCACCTATCCGTTGAGCATCAGCCAGGCGGTGGCCTCGTTGAATTCGACCAACAGATGGGGCCCCGGCTGGGTGCCCAGGTCGTGCAGCGTGCATTGGCTCTGGTCGGCCCACCAGGCGGGGCACGAATCGACGGCGGCCTGATGGGTGACGATCGGATCTTTGACGGAATGCCAGATATGCATCGGAGCTCCTCCGACGTTGTCGATGTCGAGCACCGCCGAAGCCACCAGATGGATCGACGTGATCCCGCTCACGCCGGCAGCAGCGTCGGCCACCGCCGACCCACCGGCGGAATATCCGACGATGTGGGTCAGACAGCCGCGCTCAATTGCGCCGGTCATCTGCGGTTTCAGATCGGTGACGGCACCTTCGTGGGCCCGTTCCATCGCGTCCGGAACCGGCTGGTCGATGGAAGTTCGGGGGTACCAGTTTCCCCACACCACCCCCTCGTACTCACTCGCTACCTGATAGTCGGTGTTGACGACCCGCCAGCCGGCCAGGGCGAACTGGGCGGCGCGTTGGGTGAGACCCGAGGATGAACCGCCGGTGTAGCTTCCGCCATGGGCCAGGAGCACCAGCCGACATTTCACCGGGATGGGCGCACCGGTGAACAGCCCGCTGACATCGGCGAGCAGGTGCTCCCCGCCGGATGAGTACAGCTGGGCACCCTCGCTGGACAGGTTGATGATGGCCGCGTTGGCGACAGGGCGGCCCGGCGAGGAGACATTGAGGGTGCCGGCGACTGCTAACTCGGTGAACGCCGGGCGAGTCGTCACGAAGCCTGCCACGGTCGAGTCGACCGATGTGATGTTGGCCCACGCGGCGGACGCCCCGGTCAGGGCCAGGCGGGCCATACTGCGGGGTTGCACCGCTGGCGAGCCTCGCCGGCTGGTGTCGAGTGCCCGCCATGGGCTCAGCGGAACGAACAGCCCCGCATCGCTGGCGGCGGCCGATGGACCGGTGAAGAAGCCGACGACGTCGACCATCACGTCGCCCCCCGCCGAGGAGAAGATCGACATCGACAGTGCCCCGTCGACGACTGCGGCGGGGACGACGACCAGTAACGACCGGGTCTGGCTCGTCGCGTCGAGGTTGCCGTTACTGGTCGCTGGCCGCACCCCGCCAGCCCAGACCGTGAAGTAGCCGGCGGCCGGCGCATTCACATAGGTGAGATTGGCGAGGACCGCCGACGCCCCGATCGGCACGACCGCCGGATCGACCCGCACCGTCCGCTGCTCGGAGACGGCGAATGCGCCGAGACCAGCACCGCTTGCCAGGCGCGTGTCGAGCACCCGGGTGTTGTCGGTCGCCACATACCGTCCGGCACGTGCCGGGCTGGCCGCGGGAACGAACGCCCCGGCGATGTCGACGACGATGACGACATCGGCGACCGAGGAGTACACGTCAATCGACCCGTCGGTGCCGACCCGTACGACGGCGGTGTTCGAGATCGTCGCCCCGCGATCGAAGCTCAGGTTCGACACTCGCGGCCGCCGCGCACTCCCAGAGAACGCCGTCAGATACCCGTCCGCCGGGGCACCTACCGTCGTGAGCGTAATCACGACGGCCGCCGCGTGACGCGGGACGCCGTGCTGGCCGACGACGACGATCCGCACCGTCGCCGGATCGGGACGAGTGAAGCCGACCCCCGTTCTGGTGTCCATCAGCCGGACGGGCGGGATCGGCACGAACACCGTGGTCCGCACCGTCGGCGACGCCCCGACCGTCGAGCCTGCCCAGGCGACCCCGGT
>JANNNL010000038.1:0-7802 GCA_031398525.1 Actinomycetes bacterium
CCGATCCCGATGCGGCCAAGCATCGCGGCATCACCTTCCTACTCTGCCCGATCGTCACCGAAGGCATCACCACGCCTGGGGTTGAAGTGCGGCCGATTCGCACGTCCACCGGGGAGGAGGCGTTCTGCGAGGTGTTCTTCACCGATGCCCGCATCCCTGCCGGCAACGTCGTTGGCACAGTCAACGAAGGGTGGATCGTCGCCAACAGCCTGCTCGGCCACGAGCGCGGCGACGACGGCCGACCAAAAGGGGGTGCAGCACACCACCAACACCCTGGTCGCCGAGATCCGTTCGACGGCCGCCGCCCTCGGCGAGCGCGGTGGGGTCACCCTGGCCGCATTCCCCGCCGGGCACATCGCCGGGGTGCTCGGCATGTTGCGCATGTTTCTGCTCGGCGCGTCGGTGGTGATGGACCAGTGGGACCCGTCGCTCGCGGCCCGGCTGGTCGAGCAGCATGGCGTGACGACCATGGCCGGTGCCCCGTTTTTCCTCGAGTCGCTGCTCGATGAGGCCGAACAGCAGGGCACGAGTCTGGCGACGTTGCGCAACTATCTGGTGGGGGCGGCGAGCGTGCCTGCCTCGCTCGTCGAGCGCGCCGATGCTCTGGGCATTCCGGTGTACCGGGCCTATGGTTCGAGCGAGCACCCGGTGATCACGACCGGGACGCCCCGCGATCCGCTCGACCGGCGCGCCGGGACCGACGGCCGCCTGACCCCGGGCCACGAGATCCGTTTGCTCGATGGCGACGACCGCGAGGTGGGCGTTGGCGAGGACGGCGAGATCATCAGTCGCGGCCCCGAACTGTTTGTCGGCTATCGCGATCCGGCGCTCGATGATGACTCGTTTCTTCCCGGCGGCTGGTTCCGTACCGGCGACATCGGGCGAATCGACGCCGACGGATATCTGACGATCACCGACCGCAAGAAAGACGTGATTATCCGCGGCGGCGAGAACATCGCCTCGAAAGAGGTCGAAGACCTGCTCGCGCTCCACCCGGCCGTCGCCGACGTGGCCGCCGTTGGCAAGCCCGATGAGCGCTACGGCGAGCGGATCGCAGTGTTCCTACAACTCCGACCAGGCAAGTCGATAGACCTCGATGAGATCCATCGGCATTTCGCCGCTCTCGGTGTCGCCCGCCAGAAGACCCCGAGCATCTCGAGTTCGTCACCGAGTTTCCGCGCAGCCTCAGCGGCAAGGTCCGCAAAGTCGAACTCCGGGCCCGGCTCGGAGTCGTGGATCGCTCGGCCTAACTGCCGTCCAACCCCAGACGTGGCGTCATGACGCGGTGAGCGGTTCGTCTCATCAATAACATGCCTCGCCATACGCCGACAGCCAACGGACCGATCCGCCCGTCGCTCGATCTGTTGAGCACGGCCCGTTTGATTTCCACGGAGGTCATTGAGCCCGAAAGTCGACCGCGGTGGCGCAGGGTGCCGATCGAAGTCGTTGCCGTCGTGGCGTGGCTGGGACTCGGCGGTGCCGCCTACCTGGCCCTCGTGAGCTCGGACTCTGTCAATCCTGTCGCCCAGCCTTCAAGTCCATTCGCGATCGAGTCTCCGATGGTCACCGGAGTCATACCGACAACTCCCGCACCCGCGAGCCTTGTTCCCACGATCATGAATCTCACAACCACCGCTCCGACCCCGACGGCTCCGGCGACGACCGCGGCGATCGAGATCATGACTGTTCCAACGACGTTGGCCGTTCCGGTCTCCGCTGCGGCGGTGATCAACCTGGCTGCGACCCCGCCGACTCCAGCGGCCGCCGCGACTCCGAGGGCTCCCTCGTCCAACACAGCCGCACCCGTCGCACGCACGGCACCGTCAACCACCACCACCATCGTGCCCACGACCACAGCAACTCCCGTGACCACCGCAACGACAACGACGACAACGACGACAACCACAACGGTGCCGCCCGCCGTCACCGAGGCACCAACGACGACCCAGGCTCCTGAAACGACCGCTGCGCCGGCACCAACAATCGGGGTGTGTGTCTCAACCGCTCAGGTCAAGACCTGCATCTGACCGAACGCGATCCCGGGAACACAACCTTCAGCGGGATTGCCAGCGGGGAGCTCGGCGTTCGACGAAGGAACGGACTCCCTCGGCGGCGTCGTCGGTGCCGAAAATCGCCGACTTCGCCCGCTCCGTCGCGGCCCAGCCGAGCTCTGCTTCCGCCTCAAGTCGAGTGTTGAGCGACGCCAGGCACGCCTGCACCGAGAGCGGAGCGTTCATACAGAATCGTTGAGCCAGCGTGACAGCCTCGGCTAGCGCCGCGCCGGGCTCTGTCAGGACATTGACGAATCCGGCGTTGTAGGCCCGCTCGGCACCGATCGGAACCTCCGTCAAGATCAGTTCGCGGGCCAGGTTCAGGGGGAACGACTGGGGAGCGCGGAACAGCCCGGCGCAGGTGGGAATCACGCCGATCCCCACCTCCGACAGACCGAGGCGGGCATTGGTCGCCGCCACCACGAGGTCGCAGGCGAGCACGATTTCAAGCCCGCCACCGAGCGCGAAGCCCTCGACGGCGGCGATCCTCGAACAGCATTCGCAAGGCGGTAGGCGCGTCGTCAGCGAGGACGTCGTCCCAGCCGAGTTCTGCCAACCGCTCGGCCAAGGATCGGGTTGACGAGTCGGTGAGCACGTGGCGCAGGCTGGTGCGCAGCATCGACTGGGTATCGAGGTCCATCATCACGACTCCCGGGGCATGCCGAGTACACGCTGGGCGACGAGCCCCCGCTGGATTTCTTGCGATCCGCCATAGATCGGCGCGGCGCGGCTGACGAGGTACTCGTGACGCAACCACGCCAGGTCATCGTCGAGGTCGAACGGCGGGCCGAGGTACTCGCGAATTGCGTCCCAGGTGGCGACCTCGGCATCGATGAGCAGGAGTTTGTCGACCGAGACCTCCGGGCCGAGCGTTTCCTCCTTGGCCAATCGCCGGATCGTGTCGCGGGTCTGCAACCGCAAGGCCGCCGTCAACGCGTAGGCCCGTCCGAGCGAGGCGGCCGCATCATCGTCACCGACACCATCGGCCGCCGCGATCGCCAGGGCGTGTTCGAGGCGGCTGTGGAATCGGCCCTGTTGGAGCCATCCCCACGCCCCGCGCTCCCACTGGAGCATGTACATCGCCACGGCCCAACCGCCGCCGAGCTCGCCGATGATCCGGTCGCCGGGGAGGTAGGCGTTGTTGAGGAAGATCTCCGACAAGTGGTTCTCACCGTCCTCACAGCGGATCGGGCGCACCTCGACGCCGGGCTGGTCGAGATCGATCAGCACCATCGTCAGGCCGCGGTGGCCGAGTCGGCCGGACCGGGCGAGGAGCACCGACCGTCTGCACAGATGGCCGAAGCTGGCCCATACCTTCTGGCCGGTGATCCGGTAACCATCACCGTCGGGTTCCATCCGGGTCCGCAACGACGCCAGGTCGCTGCCGGCATCGGGCTCCGAGAAGGCCTGCGTCCACCAATCGTCGCCCCGCAACGTCGCCGGCAACAACTGTTCGGCCAGGTGAGGGGCATAGACAAGGAGGACCGGGACGAGAATCTCGAGCGTCGTGTATGGCTCGGGGATGATGATGTCGGCTTCCCACAGCGCCTCGAACAATGCGGCTCGGAACAGCGGGTCACCATCGAGTCCGCCACACGACGTCGGCCAGCCGAGGCGGGACCAGCCCTCGTCGAAAAGGATCTGTTGCAGGGTGCGCAGGTGGGCGGAGCTGTGCTCGATGCTCGGCGGTCGGTAGCCGCGGAACCCGGCCACTCGTTCGTCGGTGCGCAGGAACTCGGCGACCGCCGCCTTGTAGGCCGCCGGGGAATCCAAGGTCGAGGCTGTGAGGGTGATCATGAGTCGGTGGTCATCAGGCGGTGGTCTCAGGCGATGAATGCACCGGCGAAGCCGGCGATGTAGTCGAGGGCGGCGGGGTACGCGGCCCACGGGGCGGCCATGTTCACCCAGCCAACGCCGATCTCGGCGAGTCGGCCGAAGTAGTCGCGCTTGCGTTCGACGTCGCTCGTGAAGTCGGTCGGCGAGCCGAAGTCGGGTACGGAGATCTCGATCTCGCTTATACGGTCACCGGCGTAATCCCCCAACATCGCCATCCTTTCGGCGATCGACTCCACCGTGTCGAGATGCGGCGTGCGGGTCGTGACGGCCATCTCGGCGGGGCCAAGCAGCGGCATCCATCCCTGCGCCCCGGCGGCCACCCGTCGCAACGTGACCTTCGAGTTGCCACCCAACCAGATCGGGATGGGATTCTGGATCGGACGCGGCCTTCCGATCACCTCGCGGGCCGTGAAGTCACGCCCCTCGTAGCTGAACGGTTCGCCGCTCCAGTGCTTCGGCATGACCGCCAGCGCCTCGTCGAACAGCTCGTTGCGATCGTCGAACTCCACGCCGAGCGCCCGGAACTCGCCCTTCAGATAGCCGGTACCGGCCCCCAGGGTGAACCGGCCATTGGACACCAGATCGAGCGAGGCCGCCGTCTTGGCCAACAACAACGGGTTTCGGTATGGCAACACGGCCAGATAAGTGATCAGCCGCACCTTCGAGGTGACCGCCGCGGCTGCCGCCAGGGCGATGAACGGGTCGAGGGTTTGGTGGCCGCCGTTGTCGAGCCAGCGGGCCCCGGGGGCGGGGTGTTCGGTGAATGCCACCCCCGACCAGCCGGCGGCCTCGGCGGCGACGGCGAGCTCGGTGACCGGACCCGCGTCGAGGAAGTCCTCGGTCGTCCCATGGACATCCGGGTACTGCAGGATGAATTTCATCACTACCCCCAACGGCTCAAACTGATCGTCGTAGCAGCGACCAGACGTCAGCGGACGTTACTCGACACTTGTGTCAAGTTGGAAGAAGTCGACGACCACGGGCCACGCCGTGGGGTCTTGGGCGAGAAACAGATGGCCTCCGTCGAAGAGCTTCACCGCGGCACCGGCGATGGCCCCAGCCAGGCGTTCGATGTTCTCGACGGGGGCCTGACGGTCGTACCGGCCGCCCATCACGAGGGTTGGGGTATGGATCTCGCCCAGCCGGTCCCAGGCGTCGTGGCCGGCGCGGGCCTGTAACTGTCGACGGGCGCCCATCGCCGCGCCCGGCTCGTCGGTGTTGAGCGCTCGCCCTGCCGCCATCATCGGCAGCATCACGTCGAAGAACGGCGCCAACACCGGCGGGTCGACCGACAGGTCATTGCGACTGTCGAGAATCGGCACCGTGATCCGTAGCCGCTCGTCGGTGGGTAGGTCATGCACCGCGAGCAGGTCAAATGAGTCGCCGCCCGCGCCGCCCGACGAGGTGCAAGCCAGCACCAGACGCTCGACCTTCGCGGCGTAACGCACGGCGAGATGCTGGGCCACCATGCCTCCGAAGCTGATGCCGATGATGTGAGCGCTCGACCACCCAAGCGCCTCCATCAACGCCGCCGCATCATCGGCGTAGTCGGCCATCGTGTAGTCGACATCGGGCTTCGAGGTCTGTCCGAGGCCGCGCTGGTCGTACATCAGCACCTCGAAATGCTGCTCGAGGACTCCCTTTCCCCGGAGCGGGTTCTGGCGCAGATCAGCACCGGTCCCGTTGATCACGACGGCTCGTGGCCCCGAGCCGTGGATCTCGTAGTAGATCTCGATGTCGCGAACATGAACGAACGGCATCGGCCGAAACTATTGCTTCTCGTTCGCCAATCACCCGTCGACACATGCCGACCCAACGTCGACCGAGAATCTCTGACACAGGCTGATGGCACGATGCCGACCATGAGTCTCGGCCAATCCGGTACCCCGGCTACCACCAAACAAGTGCAGTATCTGTTGTCCCTCGTCGAGAAGGCGGGGCACGCAGGCTTTCGCGACGCCCGCGGCCCGCTCGGCCTGACCTCCCGGCAAGCGAGCGGCAAGTTCAGCCGACAGGAAGCGTCCGCACTCATCGACCTGCTGCTGGCGTCACCCGCCGACGGCGACGAGGCGCCGCCTCGCTCGTCGGTCACCAACGACACCGGGGAGAGCATCGCCGCATCACTTCGGCTCGAAGGTCAGCGAACCGAGATGCTGCGCGGGATGCCGGCCCAACTCCTCGCCGCGGAACTCGAACGTCGGGGGTGGCGCGTTGAAAGCCCCGATTGAGCAATCTCACTCAGTCCAGGGCGGTCGCTCAGTTCATGTTGGTGCCACAGTCGACGTTCAACGTTTGCCCGGTCATCCCTCGACCGGCGTCGGAGCACAGCATCAGCGCCACCGAGGCCACCTCGTCCTCGGTGGCCATCCGCCCCAACGACGAGTTGGCCACGAAGCCCGCCTTGGTCTGTTCGTAGCTGAGGCCGAGCGACTCGGCGCGGGCGCGGATGACCCGCTCGATGCGGTCGCCCTCGATCGCCCCGGGGCAGATGCAGTTACAGCGAATCCCCGCCGAACCCCACTCGCGCGCCCAGGTCTGGGTCAGTCCAATCAGCCCCCACTTGGCCGCGGCATACGGCGAGCGCATTGCGTAGCCGGTGCGACCGGCGGCCGACGAGATGTTCAGAATCGAGCCGCTACCTGCGGCGATCATGGTCGGGAGCGCTGCCTTCGTGCACAACCACGGCCCGGTCAGATCGATGTCGATGACCTCCTGCCACTCCGCCTCCGACATGTCGAGCGTCGATTTCGTCACCCCGGCTATCCCCGCGTTGTTGACCAGAATGTCGAGGCGTCCGTACGACGAAATCGTCTCGGCGACCATCCGGTCACAGTCCGCGGACTTGGCGACGTCGGCCGTCACCGCCAGTGCCCGGCCACCCATCTCGGTGATCATCGCGACGGTCGAGACCAGCGTCGCCTCGGTCCGACCGGTGACGACGACGGCGGCACCGGCTCCGGCGAGGGCAATGGCGATGCGCTGGCCGATGCCCTGCCCACCGCCGGTGATGATGGCTACCTGCTCTGCGAGTTCAGTCATGCCGCCATCATGGACCACATCGACTTGTGAGATACAGCCGCAATGAGCCGACCAGGCAACTGCGGTACGGGCCGGTGGCCGAGCAGCCGGTACCGTCGGACTCGACCCCGACAATCTCGCAAGGAGCTCCCCCGATGAACGGCGACCAGGCGATGCGGGCATTTGCCTCGACGGTGGCATGCCCCGAGTTCACCAACCCGGCATGGGTGACCCCCAAGCCGCTCAGTTCGGCGACCGTCGCCATCGTCACATCGGCGGCGCTGCATACCCCCGAGACTGACGCGTTTTCGGCGGGCGACACCAGCTACCGGTTGATCGATCGTCATCGACGCGACCTCAAGCTCGGCCACTGGAGCCCCAATTTCGACCGCGTGGGCATCGCCGTCGACCTGAACGTCGTCTACCCCATCGACCGGCTCGAGGAACTCGCCGAGCGGGGCGTGATCGGAGCGGTAGCCCCTCGTCATGTGTCATTCGCGGGAAATCAACCCGACGACGTCGCCACCATCCGTCTCGACTCGGGGCCCGCCGCAGCTGCCATGCTCAAGGATGACGGCGTCGACGTGGTGTTACTCACCCCCGTTTGACCGCTGTGCACGCGCACCGTGAGTGTGCTCGCCCACGTTTTGGAAGCTGCCGGCATCGCCACCGTTGTGCTGTCGTCGGTTCGAGCGATGACCGTGAAGGTCGCTCCGCCCCGGGCACTGCACTGTGAGTTCCCGCTCGGTCGCCCGCTCGGCCAACCGGGAGACGCAGAGTTCCAACACAACGTGATCGACGCCGCGTTCGACCTGCTCAACGCCACAACCGGGCCGGTGCTCGCCGATTACCCGGTGACGATCGAAGCCGACGACGAGCCTGCCGCGTGCGCGTTGC
>JANNNL010000050.1:0-4278 GCA_031398525.1 Actinomycetes bacterium
TGGACGGGGAGCCCGGGCATCGGCGGGTGCTGGTGAAGGTGGATGAGGACGACCCCGCGGGCCGCCAGATCCACTACGGCGTTCGCGAGCACGCGATGGGTTCGGCGATGGTCGGCATGGCCCTTCACGGCGGCGTGCTGCCCGCCGGTGGCACGTTCTTCGTCTTCTCCGACTACATGAAGCCGGCCATTCGCCTGGCCGCGTTGTCGCAGGCCCGGGTGATGTTCGTGTTCACCCACGACTCGGTCGGTGTCGGCGAGGACGGCCCAACCCACCAGCCCGTTGAGCAACTCGCGGCATTGCGTTCGATCCCCGGCCTGCAGGTCATCCGCCCGGCCGACGCCAACGAGACGGTCGCTGCGGTGCGGTGCGCTGTCGCCCACCACGGTCCAACGGCATTGATCCTCAGCCGCCAGGCGATCCCCGTCTGCACCGACGGCTCCGCGGTCGGTGTCGGTGCGGCGGTCATTGCCAGCTCCGGCCCCGGCTCCGGTGACAACCCCGATGTCGTGCTCGTCGGCACCGGCTCTGAAGTCCACGTCTGCGTCGCCGCCGCCGCCAAACTGGCCGAGGCGGGCACCGCGGTTCGGGTCGTCTCGATGCCGTCGTGGGACCGGTTCGCCACCCAGCCGTCCGACGTACGCGAGGCGGTGCTTCCCTCTGGGGTGCCGGTGGTCTCGGTCGAAGCCGCATCGACATTCGGCTGGGCGACCTGGGCAAACGCGAGCGTCGGCATCGACCGATTCGGGGCCAGCGCCCCGGGCGGTACCGTGCTCACCAACCTGGGCATCAACGCAGACAACGTCGCCGCCGTCGCCCAATCCCTGCTGTCCCGCTAGTCCCGTGTGACTCGCCTCGTACTCGCCGATCCCCTCAAGGAGAATCCGATGGACCGTCTGATCAAGCTCTACGAAGACCACGGCCAGAGCGCCTGGCTCGACAACCTCAAGCGCGGCTACATCACCTCGGGGCAGCTCGCCGACCTCGCAGCCGGCGGGGTGCGCGGGCTGACCTCGAACCCGACGATCTTCCAGAAAGCTATTCAAGGGTCGGCTGATTACGACGAGCAGTTCAGCGAACTCGCCCACGCCAATGGGCCGATCATCGATGACTATTGGTCCCTGGTGCTGCGCGACATCCGTGGCGCGCTCGACGTCTTCCGGCCGGTCTACGACGCATCCAACGGCATCGACGGCTATGTCTCGGTCGAGGTTGCCCCCGATTTGGCCCACGACGCCACCGGCACCGAATCAGCCGCTCGTGACCTGCATGAGCGAGTCAATCGCCGCAACCTGATGGTCAAGATTCCCGGCACCGCCGAAGGCATTCCGGCGATCCGCCAGATGATCGCCGAGGGCCGCAACGTCAACGTGACGCTGATATTCGGACTTGATCGCTACGCAGATGTGATGGAGGCATACATTGGCGGCCTCGAGATGTACGCCACCACCCCCGGTGCCGAACTCGACCGGGTCGGCAGCGTCGCCAGCTTCTTCATCAGCCGAGTCGACACCGAAGTCGATCGCCGCCTCGACGCCATTGGCACGCCCGAGGCCGCCGCATTGCGCAGCACCGCGGCGGTTGCCCAGGCCAAGCTGGCCTACCGGCAGTTCCGCAAGACCTTCAGCGGTCCGCGGTGGGAGGCCCTCGCCGCCCAGGGCGCCCGGGTCCAGCGACCGCTGTGGGCCTCGACCTCGACGAAGAACCCGGCCCTGCCCGACACGCTGTACGTGGATCAGTTGATCGGCCCCGACACCGTGAACACCCTGCCCGACGGCACCCTGGCCGCATTTGCCGATCACGGCACGCTGGCTCGCACGATCGATGCCGATGTCGATGCCGCCGACGCAACGTGGGCCAATCTTGCGGCCGTCGGCGTCGACATGGACGATGTCGCCGAGCAGTTGGAACGAGAAGGTGTGTCGAGCTTCCAGAAGAGCTTCGACGAGTTGATCGGTGCGTTGGAAACTCGGGCTGCCGAACTTCGCTCGTAACCTCGTCGGCTGGCGCGTGGGGCCTCTCCCCGACCGAACCCGGACCGAACCAGGGCCGCACCCAGGCCGAAGAATATACGAGGGGGTGGGTGGGAGTGCCTCCGCCGGCGTTCCCACCCACCCCAACGAACCGGCTTTCGCCCTCCGGTCCCTCGTTCGTGCCAGCCGGCCGAAGCCGGCTGTTAGGTTCCCGCACGATCTGTCGGTGATCGAGCACCCTGGGGGGAGGTGCTCGATCACCGTTGCGATGAATGGACGGACACGACTTGTAGCGATGACGCTGTTTGTAGCGTCGTCGCCGCCGATAGTCCATACGACCCACGGATGGCGGCGAGTTCAATGGTTCGAGCCGTAGCATCGGGCCATGCCCGTGGCCCCCGCCCCCGTCGATCCACTCGTCGCCCTGATTCTCGAACGGCTCGCCCCGACGAAGAACCGCAAACTTGTCGAAGAGTTGGTCATCAATGCAATCGGGCTGCTCACCGATGAAACCGACACGTTGGACCTGAAGATCGCCTCCGCCGCGTTGCACGAGATGCGCGACGCCTACCGGATGTTTCAGCCCTACCGCGACGTGCCAAAGGTGACCATCTTCGGATCGGCCCGCACCAAGCCCGACGATCCGCTCTATGCGGCGGCTCGCGGCGTTGCTCAGCTCATCGCCGAGGCTGGCTGGATGGTCATCACCGGGGCCGGCCCCGGCATCATGCAGGCCGGAATGGAAGGGGCAGGCCGCGATCGCTCGATCGGAGTGTCGATTCGGCTGCCGTTCGAGCAAGGCGCCAACCCGGTGATCGCCGGCGACGAGAAGTACGTCAGCATGAAGTACTTCTTCACCCGCAAACTCATGTTGATCAAAGAGTCCCGCGGATTCATCTGCCTGCCCGGCGGGTTCGGCACGCTCGACGATACCTTCGAACTGCTCACCCTCACCCAAACCGGCACGGGGGTCCCGACCCCCATCGTGTTCCTCGACACACCCGGCGACCCGTACTGGGAGGCGATCGACACCATGGTCAAGGACCACCTGATGAGTCGGGGTCTCGTCGCCCCCGCCGATACCGAGCTCTATCTGGTCACCGACTCCTGTGAGCGAGCCGTGGCCGAGGTCGTCGGGTTCTACGCCAATTACGACTCGCTGCGATACGTCGGCGACCGTCTGGTCGTCCGGATGCAGCAGTCACCCACCGACGAGCAGCTAGCGCAGCTCAACGACAAGTTCGGGCACCTGTGCACCAAGGGAACGATCGAGCGGACCGGGCCCTCGACCATCGAAGTCCGCGAGAACGACCAGGTCGGCCTCGCCCGGATCGCCTTCACGTTCGCCAAGCACGGCTTCGGCGATCTTCGCAACATGATCGATGCCCTGAACAGCTTCGTCTGACGCACCACGCCCGGTCGCATCGCTCCGCCGAGCGTTTGGCATGATCGAGACCATGCATCTCTCATCGATCTGGCAGTACCCCGTGAAGTCGATGATCGGCGGCGAGGTGGCATCCGGTGTACTGCATCCGCTCGGATTGAGCGGAGACCGGGCATGGGCGGTGCGCGACGAAGTCCGCGGCTCGGTACAGGGAGCCCGGCGTATCGGCGGGCTCATGCAACTCGCCGCGGTGGCGACCGACGGCGGGGTGACGATCACCCTGCCCGACGGTTCCGCGGTGCGCTCGAGCGACGGCGACGCCAACGAGCGGCTGTCGGCTGCCCTCGATCACCCGGTGACGTTGTGGCCGCTTCAGAGCGCCGACAACCTCGATTACTACCGCCGGGGGGCGGGCGACAGCGACGACATGCTGGCCGACCTGCGCGGCATCTTCGGGCGCGAGGGTGACGAGCCGCTGCCCGATTTCAACGTGTTTCCGTCGACGATCATGGAGTTCGAATCCCCGCCCGGCAGCCACGTCGATGCCTACCCGCTGATGCTGATAACCACGTCGTCACTGCGATCCCTGGCCCAGGCCCTGCCCGATTCGAACCCCGACATTCGCCGGTTCCGTCCCAACCTGGTCATCGACACCGGCGATACTCCCGGGCACCCGGAGTTCGATTGGGTTGGGCGCGAGATTCGCATCGGCGGCACCCAACTGCAGATCACCGCCGCCTGTCCGCGCTGCGTGATGATCACCCGCCAGATCGACTCCGAGATCCCGACCGACCGGGCGATACTTCGCCATGTCGTACGCGACCTCGATCAAAACGTCGGCGTCTATGCCACCATCGTCGAAGGGGGCCCGATCAACGTCGGCGACGTGGTCGAGTTGCTGTAGCCACCCGCTCTGCGATC
>JANNNL010000076.1:0-5413 GCA_031398525.1 Actinomycetes bacterium
GGGCACATCGTCGCCCACCTGCACTTCAATGCCGAGGCCATCGGACGGCTCGCGGCATGGGCCCAGACGGGCATCGAAAGCCCGATGTATCCGAGTATGACCCACCGCAACGCCGACATTGAGGCCGGCTCCACGCTCTCACCGAGTGAGCTCCGGCAACTGGTCCACGCCTCGGCGGCCGCCTTGACCGATGCCTTCGACGGCCTTACCCTGGCGATGTGGGCGAACACGGTGGTGACGGCTCAAGGCCGCGCGGTGCCGGCGACCGAACTGGTGTGGATGCGGTTTCGGGAGGTCGCAGTACATGGAGTCGACCTCGGCATCGCGTTCGGCGCCCTCCCCGATGCAGCCGTGGCCAAGCTCGTCAACGAGATCGTCGCTAAACGCGTTGGTGCTGGTGAGGGCCCAGCGCTGGCCGCCTGGCTGACTGGTCGAGTCGATGGCGGACCGGTCCTCGGGCCTTGGCTATAGGCCGTGGTCTGCGGGGGACCGGCCCGAGGTGGCGCTGTCGTCAATCGTGAGCGTTGGTCGGTACTTTGGCCTTCGAGCCGATGGGCAGTCGTGAAACGACCGCGACCACGATTGCACCGACGATGATTCCGAGTATGGCCGACATCGTCGTGTTCACCAGCCACGCCAATATGCCACCGATCCCGCCGACGTCGTGCACCGACTCTTCGAGGCGATGGACGAGTTTGTAGGGACCATGCCATCCGAGTTCGTCGGTGCCGACGAGCAGGATGTGGCCACCGACCCACAACATCGCCGCCGTGCCGATCACCGAGAGACCAGCCAACAACTTCGGCATACCCGTGACGAGTGCACGCCCGATTCGCTGTGACGATTTGGACGGCCGCCCGGCAAGGGAGAGGCCGACGTCATCCATCTTGACGATCAGCGCAACAACTCCGTAGACGATGACGGTGATGACCAGCCCAACGACGACGAGAATCATCGCTCGCGACACGAGGCCTTCGTCGAGCACCTCTTTGAGGGCGATCACCATGATTTCGGCGGAGAGGATCAGATCGGTGCGGATGGCCCCGGCAATCGTTGCCTTTTCCGCGTCCGGTCCCTGCATCGCTGCCGGCACATCATGGTCGTGGTCGTCGCCCTTCAGCTTGTGGAAAAGCTTCTCGACGCCCTCGTAGCACAGGAATGCGCCACCGGCCATCAGGATGATCTCGACCAGGGTGGGGGCGATCGAGCTGAGGATCAACGCCACCGGCAGGATGAACAGCAACTTGTTGCGCAGCGAGCCCTTGGCGATCTTCTTGATGATCGGCAGCTCACGCTCGGCCGCGAGCCCTTGCACATAGGCCGGGGTGACTGCGGTGTCGTCGATGACGACCCCGGCCGCCTTGGCGCTCGCCCGTCCGGCGGCCATGCCGACGTCATCGATCGACGCGGCGGCAAGTTTTGCCAGGGCGGCAATGTCATCAAGTAGACCGACGAGCCCACCAGCCATATTCAGATCCTCCTGGGTGTCAGAAGCGGCCCATGTTAGAGGTACGACCAGCGTCAACGTCGAGGTGCCGCACGGGTTCGTCGGTTTCGCACGACTTTGCTGCGGTGGGAATGAGCTCGCGGATGAGGACGGCTTCGCGGGTGTAGGCCCGCTCGATGGCGATGGGCAACGCTTCGGACAGGTAGCTCACCGCCTGCTCGGTCTCACCGGTTGCGATCAACGCACCGGCGAGGAGGCGACGGCTGGCGACACCCTCGTAGGTCGCCCCGATACGGTCGGAATGCTCGGCCGCATCGGTCAGGAGCTCAATCGCCGTCGTAGGCTCGCCAACGGCCAAGGCAAGCATGCCGAGAGTGCGAGTCGTCAGTCCGAAGCACATCGAACCACCACCGGTGACCCCAAATCGGCCCCGGAAGGGCAGCATTTCGTCGAACATTTGGCGGCATTGTGCGGTGTGACCGATTCCCGCAGCGACCTCGGCTCTCGCCTGGGCGACCGGCAACCAGAAATAGTTCTTCGGTAGTTCGGGGCCGTCGTCGATGAGTTCGGCCGCCCGCAGATTGTCTCCCGACCACATCAGGGCGACCGCAAGCGCGCCTGCCCACATCCGAGTCTGCGCCCCGGTCGTCATCGCCTCGACTGCGTGGAGCATCTGCCCGAGGGTTCCTGCCTGGTAGGCAAGGTGACCGGTTTGAACCAGCCAGGTCGCTTCCGCGTCGACCTGGGTGGTACCAAACCGCTGCTGAAGCCCATCGACGAGTTGCTGTGCACCCGCACCAAGAGCAACGTCGATCGACACGATGATTCGCTCGGTGAGGAAGTCGAAGTAGGGATTCTTGGTTGTCTCGACCACTGAACGGAGGTTCACGAACTGCGCCCGGCTTGCCGGCAGGTCTCCTCGTTCCGTGAGGCAGTACGCGGTGAAGAATCCACTGAAGAACTCGATTTGGGAATCGCCCGTGGCGCGAGCGATTCGTCCGAGCTCCCTGGCGACTTGTTCGCGTCGCTCGAGCGTCGCCGGTTCCCATAGGCAGGTGAATTCGGCGTGAAGGACGGCGGCGGTCAGTGTCGGATCGCGGTGTTGGGCGGCAAGACCTGTCGCCTCTTCGATCAATTTCACTCGCGGCTCACGTTGCGCGGCGAAGGTCAGATGCGATGCGAGGGTCGCCAGGATACGGACCCGCATCGGGTCCGAGGCGGGGACCAGGCTGAGGGCGTCCTCGCAGAGCTCGATGAGTTCGACATCGGGCAACTCGGCGGTGAAAAACGTTGCCCCGAGCCAGGTGCTCAAGGTTGCCGCTTCGCCCATCAAGCGTGCACTGCGAGCCGATCGCGCCAATCGCCCGGCGCGCACAACCGCCTGGGTAAACGTTGGATCACCGAGCGCTCGGGAGGCCGCGGCGAGACCGAGCCAAGCCTCGGCTCGATCGGTGACGTCAGCGTGCGGATCGCGCGCCAGGAGATCGATCACCTGCCGGTACTGCGCCTTGGCCGACTCGAACGCCAGCGCCACCATGTCGCGGCGGGCGGCGCGGGCCAGATACTTCGTCGACCGAGCCTCCTCGCCAGCGAGCTGCCAGTGGCGGGCGAGTTCGTCGAACTGTTCGGCGCCGCGGCTCTCGAGGGCTTCGGCCACTCGGCGGTGTGCTCGCGCTCGCCGAGTGGCGGTCAGCTCGTCGAGCAGGGTGGTCCGCACGATCGCATGGACGAAGCCGAAGCGGTCGACACCGAGTTCGGTAATGATCCCGGCGCGGTCGACCTCGTCGAGGAGATCGAGCAGGTCGTCGGGATGACGTCCGGTGACCGCGGCAAGCAACTCGAGATGGAACGTCGGCCCGATCACCGCAGCAAGCGTGAGCACTTCTTCAGCGCCGGTCGGCAGCGATGACAAGCGCTGGGTGACGACGTCGTGGACCGAATCGGGAATGGGAATCTGGCTGGCGGAATGACCGTCGAGTGCAGGGTCGAGTTGTCCGGTCGAACCCATGTGGTGAATGAGTTCGCAGGCGAAAAACGCATTCCCGGCACTTTCGCCGTGAATGGTCTGGGCGATCGCGGCAACCCGGGTAATCGGCGACCCCGGGGCAATGGCGGTGACCAACTGGGCGACGTCCGACTCGGTCAGGGTCGCTAGATCGACCACGCTGGTGCGATGCTCGCCGAGCAGTCTGCGCACGGGATGGGACGAGTCGAGATCCGCTTCTCGACAGGTAGCCATGATCAACAACCGCTGATCGTCGGCGTCGGCGATCAGGTGGCGTAGCAGCATCACTGTGGACGCGGTCGCCCAGTGGAGGTCGTCGAGAACGAGCAACAACGGGCGCGTCCGCGACAGCCTGCGGATCAGGGCGGCGACGGCACCGAACAGGTCGAGCTGAGCGGTCGCCGGCTGGGATTCGCTAAAGCTCAACGTGCTTCCTGGGAACAGCCGGGCCAACGGCCCTGAGTCTGAACCAATGGCTGCGTTCAGTGTCTCGTCGAGACCGGAGATGGCGTTGAAGGCCATGGTGAACGGCTCGTACGGCACGCTGAGATCGCTGCTGCAGGCGCCGCCGAGGACCATCGC
Organism: Actinomycetes bacterium; assembly: GCA_031398525.1. Lineage (GTDB taxonomy): Bacteria > Actinomycetota > Acidimicrobiia > Acidimicrobiales > Ilumatobacteraceae > JANMJD01. The sequence goes on from JANNNL010000076.1 coordinate 4,035, forward strand.
CCCGTTGGCATGTGCGAGCGCGGCGCAGTGTGACACGAAGCGCGTCTTGCCGATGCCCGGCTGACCGCGCACCAACATCAGCGAGGCAGTGCCGGTTCGAGCCCTGTCCCAGCGGGAGTGGAATTCATCGACATGGTGGGCCCGTCCGACCAGGGGTAACCGCGGCTCCGCTGCGAGCATTCGGGGCATCACGGGCGCCGAGCTCAGATCGACGACGCGGTGCACAAAAACTGGGAGGTCGAGCCCCTTCAGCGATCGTTCGCCGACTTCTTCGAACGTCACGTTGGAGCGTCGCGATCCGAGCATGCGGACCATGTCGGTGACCAGGATCTCTCCGGGTCGAGCCAGCGCTTCGAGCCTCGCCGCCTCGATGACCGCGACGCCCCGATGGTCGCCGCCCTCGTCAATCGTTACCTCGCCCACCGACAAACCGACCCGGACCTGGAAAACTGCGATCGCCTGGTCGGACGCGCCGTAGTCGGTGACAGCCCGCTGGATGGCGACTGCGGCCGCAACGGCGTCGGAGGAGGTAGGGAATCCGGCCTTGACCCCATCGCCGGTCCACCGCAGAACGGTGCCCCGATGGGTTTCGATGGCCAGTTTCAAGAGGTTGTCGTGTTGGCCACGGAGGAGGTCTGCCCGATCGTCGCCCAGCCGCGATCTCAATGCTGTCGAGTCGACCATGTCGGTGAACAGAATTGCTCCGGTGCTCACCGTCGATCCCACGTCGCTGACAGTAGTGGCCGCTGCCATCGAGTTCGCGCGTCGTGGGCTAGCCGGTGCCAAACCTTTCGTCTGCGATCTGGCGGGTCCGGCGCATCTTTTCGGCCAGATCCATCTCGACGATGTAGGTCATAGCCGTGGAATTGGATGCCTCGTGTCCGGTGATCGCGACCAGGAAGGGATCGCGGTGAATCGCGAGCAGTTCACCCGGACCTCGCGCCGTCACCGTCGCCGTGCGCCGGGTGCCCGAGAGCAGGGCGACCTCGCCGAAAAAGTCACCGGAGGGTGCGGTGCGCAGGTACACCCCGTTCATGCTGATGTCGAACTCGCCATCGACGACCACGTAGAACACGTCGCCCTCATCTCCCTGGCGGATCACCTCGTTGCCATCCGTGACATGAACCCTCTCTGCCGCCCGAGCGGCCATCTCGAGCGTTGCCGCCGGGAGTGGGGCGAACATCGGCACGTTGGCCAACATCGCCATCTCTACCACCGGAATATCGGCGTGGGAGTCGGCTGCTCGCAAGGCCGGCACGCTGGCCGCGGCGATGACGACAAGGATCACGCTGATCCCGATGAGCGCCATTCCGACGTCAGTGAACGCCAACAAGGCCTGGGCGACGAGGGTCCCGGTGAGCTGCGCGGCACCGGCGAAG
>JANNNL010000149.1:0-4490 GCA_031398525.1 Actinomycetes bacterium
GTCGTCTTGCCGGCGCCGTTGGGCCCGAGCAGACAGACCACCTCGCCGGGTTCGACCTTGAGGTTGACGGAGTTGACCACCGCCCGGTTCATATAGCCGGCCTTGAGGCTGCGGGTTTCGAGCAGCGATCTCATGCGCCACCTGCGACCAGTGTTGCGGCGGATGTCTTGGAGCCCGATCCCTCTACCGCGTCGATACCGTCGACGAGGTCGACCTCGTTCACCTCGTCACCGAGGTAGGCGGCGATCACCGCCGGGTCGGAGCGGATCTGTTGCGGAGAGCCCGAGGCGATCAACCGGCCGAAGTCCAACACGAGCACGTGATCACACACCCCCATCACGAAGTTCATGTCGTGCTCGACGACAAGGACTGCCATCCCCCACTCCTCCGCCAGCCGTCTGACCACGGCGGCCAGCTCCATGCTCTCCGCCGAGCTGAGCCCGGCGGCCGGTTCGTCGAGCAGCAGCACGCTGGGATGCATCGCCACGGCGCGGGCGATGGCGAGCAGCCGCCGCTTGCCGTACGACAAGTCTTTGACGTCGCGGTGCAGGTCTTCGTCGAGCTGGAACTCGATGATCGCCCGCACCACCTCGGGTGGGAACGGCGGATTGACCGGCCAGACGAGATCGCGCAGGTACGAGCGGAAGTCCTGCGGATCGGCGGCGACACTGAGGTTCTCGAACACCGTCGAGTCCTCGAACAGTTCGAGCGACTGGAACGACCGGACGACGCCGGCCCTGGCCCGCTTGACCGCCGGTTGATCCGACAGTTCGAGGTCGTCGAGCTTCACCCGTCCCTCGGCCGTGGCGAAGCCGCTGATGGCGTCGATCAGCGACGTCTTGCCCGCTCCGTTCGGGCCGATCAGCCCGGTGACGGTGCCGGGTTCCAGCCGACAGCTGACGTCATTGACGGCGACGACCGCCCCGTAGCGCACGGTCAGTCCATCGAGCGCCAATGTCCGGGCAGGTACCTTGCTGTGCTCACCGCCGGTGTCGGGAGCCGAAACGTCGGCGAGTTCGATGATGTACGAGCGGCCCCATTTACGCGCCTTCTTGAACAGACGGAACATCTTCACCCATTCGGCAGCGACGCCGTCTTGATAGCCGAGCACCGTGAGCAGAATGGCGATGCCGCTGATCAGCTGGATCCAGCGGCCAACGCCGTCCCACGTCGACTCCATGATCTCCTGGTTGACCGCCGCAGTGGCCATGGTGCCACCGACGAACGCGCCGAGCAAGTGGCCGACCCCACCGACCAGAGTCAGGCCGACGTACGTGACCGAGGTGAAGGCGTCGAACGATTGGTAGCTGATCGAGCTGAGTCGGAAGGCCAACAAGATGCCGCCGAGGGCGGCGATGGCCGCGGCGAACGCGAAGGCGAACAGCTTGGCCACCATCACATCGATGCCGAGCGACGCGGCGGCTCGCTCGTTGGTGCGCACGGCGATCAGCCGCCGGCCGCTACGACCGCGGCGCACATTGGAGACGACGACGACGGCGAGCATCGCCATCACCACGACGAAGATTCCGTAGCGAGCGGGATGCTTGATCGAGCCGATGTCGAAGCCGAAGATGTCGGGGTTGCCGACCTGGGTGCCTTGCACGCCGCCGGTGTAGCTCCGGTTGCGGAACAGCATCAGTTCCATCGTCGTCCCTAAACCGAGCGTGACGATGGCGAGGTTGATGCCGCGCGTTCGTACCGCCGGCAGACCGAAGACGATGCCGAGTGGAACCGTCGCGACGACACCGACGACGAGGCCGAGCAGGAAGGGTATGTCGAACACGGAGACCAATCGTCCGGCGACGTAGGCCCCAAACCCGGCCATCGCATACTGGCCAAGCGAGAGTTGTCCTGCGTATCCGGTGAGCACGACGATCGAAAGCATGACGATTCCCACCCCCATCGTCACCGTGAGGGCATCGACCCACTTGGCCTGCTTGGTCAGCATCAGGAAGACGACGAAGCCGAACCCGAGCAGCATCCAGTCCCATGAGAGGCGCCCGTTGCCGAGCATCGGCATCTGCTTGAGGAAGTAGTCGCGCAGGGGCAGCGACCGACCCTTGAACACCAGGAACACGATGATCACCAGGAACGGCAGCGACGGACCGAGGCCCTGCTGATCGGCGTACCGCCCGACCAGGGTCTGGCCGACGCCGAGCACCAGCCCAGCTCCGGTAGCCACGGGGAAGGAACGGAAGTCGGCGATCAGCGCGGCGGCCATGGCCGCGAGGATCAGCGATGTCATCGCCGTGACCTGCAAGGTGATGATCGGAACGACCAGGATGCCGGCGATCGCGGCGATGGCCGACCCGAGCGCCCAGTTCAGCACGGCGATTCGGTTGGGCGAGATACCGACCGCCGACGCCGACCGTTCGCTTTCCGAGACGGCCTCGGTGGCCAACCCGAACTGGCTCGACCGATAGAGCAACCACAGCCCGAAGGCCGACGCGGCGGCGATAGCGAAGAGGATCAGCCGGTCGACGGTGATCCCGACGTCGCTCCACAGCGTCGCCCGACTAGTCGGCAGCCAGCTGTCGACCTTACGGGCGTTGGATCCGTAGCGGATGACAACGCCGGCCTGAATGGTGACCAACACCCCGAGTGTGGCGATCACGCGCACCAGCGAACTCGCGTAGCGCAGCGGCCGCATGATCACCCAGTGGGTCAGCACCCCAAGCATGGCCGACAACGCAACTCCGCACAGCGATGCCAGCAGGAACGGCATGCCGTGCTCGTACTGCAGTTCCCACTCCAGATAGACACCGGCGATCGCCGTCGCCCCGAGAGAAAAGTTGAGCACGCCGGTGCCGCGGTAGATCACGATGAGGCCCTGCGAGGCAAAGGCATACAGCGCGCCGACGCCAAGCCCCAGCAGCGCGAATCTGATGACCTCGTTCATCATCCTCCTCTACCCGCTCCGCTTCGCATCGCGAAACATCAGAGCGGTCAACCCCGAGCGGATGGTAGCGCGGCTCCCGACACCGACGAAACCGAACCGGTTCGGCCCTGACCGGCGAGTGCGTGGCCCTGCGGTTCCATGGCGTTGTCACGGACATCCGATGTCTTGTGCTAGATATGGGCACACATAGCGTTGCGTCGATGCGCAGAGCGCATCGGCCAAGTTCACACCTGGGGGAAAACTGATGTCTACGCGTGACCACCGTTCCAATCCGCGCCGGAAGTCGCGGCACAGCAAGCTGGCGCTGATCGCCGCCGTCGCCATTGGTGTCGCCGCGTGCGGCAGCAGCGGCGGATCGTCCGAGCCTGCTGCCGAAGTCACCGCCGCGCCGGCTGCTGCTCCCGAGGCAACCGCCGCCGCTGGCGCAGCCCCGACCGGCGCTCCGCTGAAGGTGATGACGGTGACCACCCTCAACGCCGCCGGCCCGACCTACAAGAACATCGCCAACACCGCCGAGGCCTACGCCAAGTACATCAATGCCCGTGGCGGCATTGCCGGTCGCCCGCTCGAGGTCACGGTCTGCGACGAGAAGTTCGACCCCGCCGTGGCGACAACGTGCGCCCGCCAAGCGGTGGAAGAAAAGATGGTTTCGATCGTCGGCTCGTTCACCTACTTCGCCGAAAGCATCGTGCCGGTCATCGCCGAGTCGAACATCACCTGGTTCGGCGAGTGCTGCCCGATCACGCCGTCGGAGTTGACCAGCAAGCACTCCTTCCCGATCGGCAACCAGCCGATGTATGCGGTCGGCGCGGTGAAGCGGGCGGTCGAGGACGGCTGCAAGGCGATCAACGCCGTCATCATCGACGGTGCCCAGGTCTTCCAGCCGCCGATGGAGAACGCCATCAAGGCGCTCGGGATGAGCTTCGGCGAGGTCGTCATCCTGCCGCCGACCGCTCAGGACTACTCGGCCGAGGTGGCCCAGGCGTCCAAGGACGCCGACTGCGTGATCGTCATCGTGTCCGAGACGCCATTCATCACCTGGAACACCGCTTGGACCCAGTCGGGGACGGAAGCTCGTCAGTACGGTCCGCAGGGCAACCTCAACGACGTCTCGGCCAAGGGCAACGAAGAGGCGACCGATGGTGACATCGCCGCCGGCATGTACCCCGACATCTCGACGGCGCCGTGGGCCGAGTACCGGGTTGCCCTCGACGAGGGCGGCTACGACACCACCGAACTCGACTACAACAGCCTCGGCGGCATGGGGACCTGGGCGGCGTTCGTCGCCTTCGCCCAGATCGCCGAGACCATCGACGGTGACATCACGGCCGACTCGTTCTTCGCCGCCGCATCAGCCACGTCCAAGCTCGACCTGGGCGGCATGGTGCCGGTGCTCGACTTCACCAAGGAGTGGACCGACGGCCTCAAGGGCTACGAGCGGCTGTTCAACCGCAGCGTGGTGTTCAGCAAGCTCGAGGACGGCAAGGTCGTTCCGCTGACCACCGAGTTCGAGGACGTCAGCGATCTGGCCACCGGCAAGGCTCCCTGAACCAGCGCTGATCCCTGCATCTTCATCCGGCTCGACTCACCG
>JANNNL010000170.1:0-5964 GCA_031398525.1 Actinomycetes bacterium
GATGCCGTCATGGGAGTTCTGGTACAGACCCCGGGCGCAGCCCATCACCGCGTTGAGCACACTGAGAAGCAAGGCGACGACCAGCATCAACCCGACGAACCACTCCCAGAATGTGCTCGTTCCGAAGAGCGCCGTCGTATATCGGGTGAACAGGACCTGGGCATCGCCGAGGAAGCCCTCGGATTCGAAACCTCCCAGCCCCTCAACACCGAGAACGGCGATGACCATGATCGGCACCGCTAGATAGACGAAGAACCCGAACAGGCCTTCGGCAGTCATCGCGATCTTGGCGTCGCGAGCGGGCTCTCTGCATTCGCCGATGTAGCAAGCGGCGGCCTCCATCGCCAACACCGACCAGGTGAAAATGAACGCCCAGCCCATGATGAACGCGAAGCTGAGTCCGGTACCGGCGTACGCCTCAGCTGGGTTCATGCCGAACCCATCGAGTCGGCCGAAGTCGAGCTTCGAAGGCTTGATGAATGGCAGCAGTACCAGCAGGATCAGCGGAATGATCGAGGCGATCCCAAGGACCGTCGCGAACTTGGCACCGAGTCGAATGCCCAGGTAGCAGGGGATGAACATGACCACGAGAATCAATCCGGCGAGGATGAAACCCGTCGAGGTGATCGGCAACCCAAAGCTCGTGCCGAACGGATCGAACGTCTTTCCGGCCGGCAGGTCGAGCAGGGAGGCAATGTAGTTACCGGCGATGATTGCGTTGATCGGAGCCACGGTGAACCAGCCGAGCCAGTATCCCCAGGAGCTCAGTCCGCCCAAGTGCTTGGCGACGTTGTCGCCCAGCGGTTTGAACGTTTCGAACGCATAGCTGGGTAGGCCACCGGCCCGGTCGGGCATTGCGGCCGCAAGCTCGGCCAGGCAGTAGCACAGGAACACCCCGATGCCGGTGAGCACCAGGAACATCGGAATCGAGAACCCGCCCATCGCGACGGTGGCGTAGCCAACGAGCCCTACGACGAGAATCGTGCCGGAGAGCCCGATGACGAAGGCCCCCCACCAGTTCGTGTCCTTGGCCAACTCACCAGTGTTCGTAGTGAGCCCAGTACCAAATGACGCAGTTTGATCTGACATGCCACCCCCAGGTAGACGAAATCGCTCAAATCCCCATCTGAGCGGCCCCAGTCTGGCCGACCAATGGTTTCAACGCAAGGACACTGCGTTTCATCTGTGGAAACATTGGGCGCGTGTGAACCCGACGGAGGCGCTGGTGACGGAACCTGATGACGACAGCGACCCCGAGGGCGTTATCGTTCGTGGCGGTGACTCCGACGATCTCGAATCGGAACTGAATGCGGTCATTGCCGCCAGAGTCCGCGAGTATCGCCAGGGGCTCGGGCAGACGGTGGCGCAGTTGGCGATGTTGAGCGGCATCTCCAAGGGGATGCTCTCGAAGATCGAGAACGGCCAGGCGTCGCCGAGCCTTGCCACGCTCAGTCGGTTGGCGCGGGCGCTCGATGTGCCGGTCACGTCGTTGTTCCGGGGGTTGGAGGAGGAGCGCGACGCCCTGTTCGTACGCGCAGACAAGGGCCTGGAGATTGTCCGTGAGGGCACAAGATCCGGGCACCGATACCAGCTGCTCGGCACGATGCGGGGCGCTCATAAGCGCATGGAGCCGCTACTGGTGACCCTCAACGAGCAGCACGAGGTGTTCCCACTGTTCCAACACCAGGGCACCGAGCTGATCTACATGCTCCAGGGGGCAATGGAATACGGCCACGGCAGTGCCCGCTACACGATGCACCGCGGCGACGCCCTGCAGTTCGACGGCGAAGTCCCCCACGGCCCGACCCGTCTGATCACCACCCCCGTCCGGTTCCTGTCGATCATCGCCTACGGCGCCGTCGGCAACACCCACCCCTGAGCGACTCATGCCGGCTGAAACGAGATCGACCGAGTTCTCGCAACACGCATTCTGGGGAGCGTGGTAGCGCCCACCGCGCTATAGCGCTCCAAATTGGCGTGCGGTGGCGGTCCGTGATCGTCGGCGCGACCGCGTCATCTCGGGTGCACCGCTACGCGTTCGTTGGCTATTCGGGTGAGGTGCCGGGGGTGGTGGGTTGGCCGTGGTCGAAGGGGGCGAAGTAGTCGATGGCGAGTTGGCGGTTGCGCGAGAAGCCTTTGTAGTCGGCGAGTTCGTCGGGGATCGTCTGGAGTACCCGGTGCATGCGGCACGCCCACTTGGGGATCGTGGCGATTTCGGCGAACTTGATCAGGTAGCAGCGGATCGGGAAGAGGATCGCGTTCGACCGGGGTAGCCGCCAGAAGCTCTGCAGTTCGCAGCGCAGGTGCATCTTCTCGCCGATGTTCTCGGGAGTCACCGTCAGCTTGTCGGGTCCCCACTTGTGGTAGTTCTCCGGGCTGGTGTCGAGGCGGGCGTTGACCGTCATCGTCCAGTTCAGCCGCCGCGTCGGTCGACCCTGTTGCACGTTGAGCAGGAACTTCAAGGCCCGATCGAACACGCCCATCTGATGGGCGAGGGGCACCGGGGCGTGCCACTCCATGAAGTTCATCCCGATATCGAAATCAAGCGACCAGTCGGCTTGGGTGGTGACGATCCCTGCGTCCATCCACAGGTTGTCGTCGCGCTGATCGACGATGCAGAAATCGCCCTGAGCCTGGCGGAAGATGTACTCCATCGGCTCGTACGGAAGCGTCGAGCGGTCGCCGAACGTGAACGTGTCGTCGATGCCGAGCGGCCGGTTGATCCAGTGCCAGCGGTCGCCGTTGCGCTCCAACGTGAACAGGTCTGGATAGCCCGCGGCCTTCTCGGTCATCAACAGTTCGAGTACGTCCCACTGAGCGGCCATCATGTGCGGCAACGCCTGGCAGCGCTGCGGGTCTTCCTTGAGCACCAGCGCCCGATCCCGCATTTCGGCCACGTAGTGCTCGTCGACGTCGATCAGGTGCTCGTACGCGGTACCCGCAGCGCCGGGCAGATGCGGCTCGATGTTGACCGCGTACATGTAGCGGTCCTCGTGGAACGGGAACGGGTAGCGGCGAATTCCGGCCGGGCTGTTGCGGAACGTGAAGTCGTCGCGGAACGTCTCGTCGTTGAAGGTCATACTCATCAGACACCCACCTACAGATCGAGGGTCAGGCCAGCGCCGACAAAGCGCGAGACGCAGGGCATGATCTTGGTGCCCGAGGTCTTCTCGTCGTCGGTGAGGAAATGGTCGTTGTGCAGCAGTTCGCCATCGGCGTGGACTACGACGGTTTCGCATTGCCCGCACGCCCCGCCGCGGCAGAGGTAGGGCGCGTCGACGCCGGCGGCCTCGATCGCCTCCAGCAGGCTCTGGTGTTCCTCGACGGCGATCTCCAGTTGTGACTTCGCCAGCGACACGGTGAACGGCACGCCGGGCGGGGGAGCGAGGAAGAGTTCGAAGTGGATGTTCTCGTCGGGCCAACCGAGACCCCGGGCGACCGAGAGCACATGATCGAGCATTGGCCGCGGCCCGCAGACGTACAGATGAGTGCCGAGCGGTTGGTTGATCAACAGGGCGCGGTAGTCGACGCGGTCGCCCTCGTCATCGACGGCGAGCTTCACCCGCGATCCGTACCGGTCGGCGAGCCACGACCAGTAGGCACCGTGGGGGCGGGAGCGGATCGAGTAGTAGAGCTCGAACGGCCGACCCTCGGCGTTCATCGTCTCCATCATCGGCAGGAACGGAGTGATGCCCACGCCGCCGGCGACGAGCAGGTGGCGCCGACCCCAATTGTCGATCGGGAACAGGTTGAGTGGCTGGCTGATCGTGAGCGCGTCGCCGACTTGGAGTTGCTCGTGCAGGAACGCAGAGCCGCCCCGCGACTGATCGACCCGCAACACGCTGATCTCGTACTTCGAGGTATCGGTTGGTGACGACATCAGCGAGTATGGGTTGCGGCGAAGCCGTCCGCCATCGACCATCGACACCACGACGTGGGCGCCGGGGGCGAATACCGGCAGCGGCTCGCCATCGGTGCGGACCAGCGTGAACCGCTTGATCGCCGCGGCCACCGGCGTGATGTCGGCGACCCGCACGTGCATCTCGGTGTTGATCGCGCTTGTTCCAGTTGAGGTCATCGGTACAGCTCCTCGGCTGAGGGGATCACGTCGTGTTCCTCCGCGTGGATGCTGACGCCCTGGAAGGCGTTGAAGCGGCGGGAGAAGTGGTCGCGCACGAACAGATGGAGCCCGCAATGCGTACATGGCACCGGGCTGATCGTCACGTCATCGATGAAGCCTTTGCAGTGGACGCATTGCACTCGCCGTTTCATCGAACCACGGTGCTCGGTGATGATCGACAGATGTTTGACGCCGAACGCCGCCCCGGCCCGGACGACTTCGCCGATGAATGGCTCGGAACCTGATGCGTAGAGTCGGGAACTCATCGTTGCCGTAGCGAGCACCTGGTGAAGCCGGGTGGTCAGCGTTGCCGGTGACACCGCCTGCCAGTAGTGCGCCGCTCCGAGGTTGGTCAACGCCTCGGCGTGGCCGGCTGCTGCCGATGTGCCAGGTGCGTACATGATCTCGACCCGCGCCAACTCCGGGTCGCCAGGTTGGACGAGTTCGAGCAGGGCCAACGCCCCCTCGCCTTCCAGGGCGACGATATGTCGTTGAGCTCCCTGGACCAGGGCAAACCCGGGGTAGACCGGGCGGCTCTTGATGCTAGGGGCCAGCATCAGGGGGCTGCCCGCTTCTTCTTGTCGGGGTCGTCGAAGGGCATCGTGTGGGCGATGGCCGCCGCGTTCAGGTTGGCGCCTCGCACTTCCAACGGCGAGCCGTGGACGGCGCGATCGACGTCGAGTCGGGCGATCGCCATGCTCTTGCCGGTCAGCGTCGAATAGCACGGGCAGGTGATCACACCGACCTTCTTCCCGTCGGCCCACACCTCGTCGCCGAGGTCGGCGGGACTGTCGGCGTCGATCAACATGCCGAAGATCTTGAAGCGTTCTTTGCCTTCCAACCGGGCATGCTCCTCGGCGCCGCGGAACCCGGCCTTACCCTTCGAGACGGTGAAATCGAGGCCCAGTTCCCACAGCGAGTCTCCAGGAGGCTGGTCGGCGAACGGGTACATCTGTGAGTTGTCATAGGGGTAAAAGAGCAGGTAGCTCTCGGTGCGAAGCATGTCGAGCACCGAGAAGCAGACCGGCTTGATCCCCATCCCGGCCCCCTCGTCGAGGATCGTGTCCCACACAAGCGGCGCATCCTGGCCGCGGACGAAGATCTCGTAGCCGCGCTCGCCGGTGTAGCCGGTTCGCGAGATCATCACCGGCTTGCCGAACAGCGTGGTCTGAATGTGGCCGTAGTACTTCAGGTCACGGATGCCCGGCACATGCTTGGCGAGATAGTCGACGGCGACCGGTCCTTGCAACGACAGATCGTGGAGGTCGTCGTCGAACAACACGGCGACGTTGCGGCCCATCGCGGCCTTCGAGATCTCCTCGTGGCCTGAGCCCGAGCCGTGCACGATCATCCAGTTGTTCGCCCCGATGCGGTAGACGATGCAGTCGTCGGTGAACATGCCGCGATCGTTGAGCATGCAGGCGTAGACGGCGCGGCCGGGGGCAAGCTTCGTCATGTCGCGGGTCGTGATGTAGTCGAGCAGCGCAATCGCATGCGGCCCGACGACGTGCATCTTCTTCAGACCCGAAACGTCCATCAACCCGGCGGTGGTGCGTACGGCAACATGCTCGTCAGAGATGTCCTTGTCGTACGTCCACGCCGTACCCATCCCGCTCCAATCCTCCATATTGGAGCCGAGTGCGCGGTGACGGTCGCCGAGTGCGGAAAAACGCCAGGAAAGAGCCATATCAAGAAATCCCCCAAGACTTCGTGGTTGGTGTAGCTGCCAGTATTCCAGAGGAGCGATGTTCGGGCGTTCGCAGACCGTCCCCGTATGAATGGCAACTCCGGGAGTAATAGGTCGAGTTGCAATACTTTCGGCTGCTCATGAGCGGGGCTTGGTC
>JANNNL010000189.1:0-10142 GCA_031398525.1 Actinomycetes bacterium
GGAGGTTCGGGCAATCGAACTCAACCAGCGGCTGGCCACGCTCAGCCGTGGTACTCACCAGCCCGGCGAGTTGCTCGCCGCTGCGACCGCCGCAGGTGCGCGCAGCCTCGGCTGGCACGACGCCGGGCGGCTGGCCGTTGGCGCGCTGGCCGACTTCACCACCGTCTCGTTTGATTCTCCCCGGCTCGCCGGAACCGCCCCCGCCGATGCGACGGCGGCGGTCGTGTTCGCCGCTACCGCCGCCGATGTGCGTCATGTGATCGTCGCCGGCCGCACGATCGTCGCTGATGGGGTGCACCAGACCGTCGACGTTGCCCGTGGGCTGCGCGATTCGATCACGGCGGTGTGGGCATGAGCACACTGATCCACAACATCGGGCTGCTGATCACGAATGATCGCACCTGGGACACTGGTCCAACGGGGACTCTGCGCGATGCCTGGGTGGTGTCGGCTGATGGACGGATCGCCGCAGTCGGCACCGGGGCACCGTCGCTCGCCGACGATGCGCTAGATGCCCGCGGCCGGAGCGTGCTGCCCGGCTTCGTCGATAGCCACAGCCATTTAGTGTTCGCCGGCAACCGTGCCGACGAGTTCGCCAACCGGATGGCCGGGGTGCCGTACCAGGCTGGAGGAATCCGCACCACAGTCGCGGCCACCCGCGCCGCATCCGAACGACAGCTGCTTGGCGCGGCGATGGCGCTGCGCGACGAATCCCGCCGGGCCGGGACGACCACTATCGAGATCAAGTCCGGCTACGGGCTCACGGTCGAACACGAGGCCCGGACACTCGCCGTCGCTCGCCGGCTCACCGACGAAACGACGTTTCTCGGTGCCCATGTCGTGCCCGCCGAATTCGACGGTCGAGCCGACGACTACGTGTCGCTCGTCTGCGGCGAGATGCTCGCCGCTTGCGCCCCGCACGCCCGGTGGATCGACGCGTTCTGCGACCAGGGAGCGTTCGATGCCGACCAATCCCGCGCCGTTCTCGCCGCCGGTCGTGTCGCCGGGATGGGTCTCAAGCTGCATGCCAACCAACTCGGCTACGGCCCGGGCGTGCAACTCGCCGTCGAGATGGGCTGCGCCTCGGCCGATCACTGCACCTACCTGTCCGATGCTGACATCGATGCCCTCGCCGGCAGCGAGACGGTGGCCACGTTCCTGCCGGCGACCGACTTCTCGACCCGCCAGCCCTACCCCGACGCCCGCCGGTTACTCGATGCGGGGGGAGTCGCCGCACTGGCGGCGAACTGCAACCCCGGGTCGAGTTTCACGACGTCAATGGGATTCTGCCTGGCGTTGGCCGTACGCGACATGCACATGACGATCGACGAGGCGATCTGGTCGGCGACAGCCGGAGGAGCCGCGGCGCTACGCCGCACCGACATCGGCCGCATCGCTCCCGGAACCCGCGCCGACCTCATCGTGCTCAACACCGATCACCCGATCGACTTCGTCTATCGCCCCGGCGTCCCGCTCATCGCCTCGACGATTATTGCCGGCGTCCCCGTGTAGCCCACTACCAACCGGACCGCGTCGCTCAGCCCGCCAACGACGCCTTGACACGTTCGAGGGTGCGTTGCATGCCCCGCTTGATCCCCCGGGGGCGCTGGATGACCGTGTTGTAGAAGAAGCCCTGCACGCCTTTGGCCTCGAAGCTGAATGACTCGGTGACGCGAGTGCCGGTGCCCGATGGAGCGAAGTCGTATCGCCAGGTGGTGAAGCCTTCGGAGACGAACTCGAATACCGTGCCCGGCTCGCTGGTGGTCACTTCCGACGTGGTCGTCCACTTCTTGATGGTGCGCCCAGCAATCTTCATCTCGTTGTCGCCCTCGAACTTGGCACCCAGGGTCGGTCCGGTCGCCCCGCCGACCCAGCGACCGGCCGTGCACTCCGGGCTCCATTCGCCCATCCGGGTGATGTCGGAGATCGCCGCCCACACTTCGTCGGGTGATCTGGAAATCTCCACGCTCGCGCTTCCGGTGCTGCTCATGTTCGATTGACCTCTCCTCGCGCCGACAATCGAGCGCGCTTGACCAGCGTACGACTCGTGACGACCCGCCGAGTCCTGCATCGGCGAGACTTTGGCTGGTGACTCCCGCTGCACCCCGACGCCCGCGCCCGCGCCGGCGAACACATGAGGGTGTTGTCATGACCCGGCGCGTGAGCGCCCGGACGTTGGTGACCAAGCGGGCAGTGGCCCGAGAGTTCGCCCGGTACGCCTCGCCATACGTGCTCACGCTGGCGATTGCGTTTCCGCTCGCAATGCGGGTCGGACTCGGGGGCTTTCGGATGCAAGACGCGATCGCAGTCGGCGCAGTGATCGCGGCCCAGCCCTTCGTCGAGTGGTGGCTGCACCGTCATGTCCTACATGCCCGCCCGAGGCGGATCGTCGGGCTGACGATCGATCCGGGCGCCGCCCATCGTGGACATCATCGGACCCCTGACGACGTGGCCGGCGCGCTCCTCGGATTCGGGTACGCGGTGGCTGACTCGGCGATGGTCGCCGTCAGCGTCGCGCTGGTCGCCGTCGCGACGACGCCACTGGCCGGGGCGATCCCCATCCGAGGCATGCTCACCGCCATCGTCGCGGGTGAGATCAGCCTGGCTACCTACGAGTGGACGCACCTGCTCCTCCATTCCGGCTATCGAGCGCGGAGCCGGTGGGTGAAACAGTTGCGGGTCAATCACCGACGTCACCATTTCCGTGACGAAAGCCGCTCGTTCGGGATCACGTCCGTCATCGGCGACCGACTGGCGCGCACCCTGCCCTGATGACCACGCCAGTCGCCTGAGGGCGGCGGCGTGAGTCGGGCCGACCTACGCTCCCATCATGCTCGGAGCTGAATCAATCACCGATGAAGTGCTCGCCAACACCGATCTCACGGGAAAGACTGCCGTAGTCACCGGAGCCTCGGGGGGTTTGGGGCTCGAAACAGCCCGAGCCTTTGCGTCCCATGGCGCCCATGTCGTCCTTGCGGCTCGTGACGCCGACAAGACCGCCGTGGCGATCGACCAGATCCGCGCCGGTCATCCGGATGCGAGGCTCAGCGCCGTCACGTTGGATCTCGGCTCCCTGCACAGCGTTACGCAAGCCGCCGCGGACGTGCTCGCGGGCCACGATGAGATTCATCTGTTGATCAACAACGCCGGGGTGATGGCCTCGCCGTTCGGACACACTGCCGATGGTTTCGAGCTGCAATTCGGCACTAACCACCTCGGCCATTTCCTGTTGACCAACCTGCTGGCTCCGGCGATCTTGAAGGCCGGCGCCCACCCCGGAACCCGAGTGATCAATCTCAGCTCGGCGGGTCACTCGATGGGCGGGGTAGACTTCGACGACCCCAACTTCGAGCACCGTGAGTACAACCCGTGGGCATCGTATGGTCAGTCGAAGACCGCGAACATCCTGTTCAGCGTGGGTCTCGACGCTCGCTGGGCGGCCAGGGGCGTTCGTAGCCTGGCCGTTCACCCCGGTGGTATCCACACCGATCTCGGTCGTCACCTGACCCCCGAAACGGTCGCGTTCCTGCAGGACCGACTCGCCGCCGCGGCCGAGGCGAATGCCCGTTCCGGAGCCCCTGCGTTCCAATGGAAGACCATCCCGCAGGGTGCAGCGACGTCGGTCTGGGCGGCGACCGCACCCGAGCTCGCAGGGGTCGGCGGCCGGTATTGCGAGGATTGCGCCCTCGCCGAGATTCGTCCCGATGGGGCATCGGCCAGCGCACAGGTGTCGGCATCCGCCGTCGATCCGGTGGCGGCCGAGCGGTTGTGGGAGTTGTCGGAACGGCTCGTGGGTCGCGAGTTCCGGTACCCCTCGTGAAATCGTCGGGCGTGATCCTCCAAGGACTGTTCGACCTCTCGCCTCACGGGGCCGACACATTCGTCGGCACCGGCCCGCAGTATCCGTGGGGTGGGCTCTTCGGTGGGCACATTGTTGCCCAGGCGTTGCGAGCCGCGACGTTGACGGTCGATCCTGAGCTGGTGCCGCACTCGGTGCGGGCCTACTTCATCCGCCGTGGTGATGCCGAGGAACCGATCCGCTACGAGGTCGATCGCATCCGCAACGGCCGCAGTTTCGTCACCCGCCGGGTCGTCGCCCGGCAAGCGATCGGCGCGATTCTCAACCTCGAAGCATCCTTTCAGCGGGACGAACCCGCCCTCGATCTCACCACCATTCGCCCGCCGGAGGGCATTGCGCGCCCCGGCGACTTGGCCGACGACTCGTGGAGCGCGTCGTTCGACCGGAGATTTGTCCCCGAAGCCGACACCCCGCCATCGCCGATCGGCACCGGGCGAGTGATGTGCTGGTTCCGATCGACCGAAGAGCTCGGCGACGACCCGCTGCTCCATCGCTGCAGCCTGGCGTACATCTCCGACGACCTGCCGACCGACTCGGTCGTGCGGGCCCATCCGCGCCTGGGAATCGACCGGTCGGGCAACGAGATCGACCGGTTCACCGCCAGCCTCGACCATGCCGTATGGTTCCACCGGCCGTTTCGCTCGGACCGTTGGCATCTCCATGACTTCAGCTGCCATACCTATGTCGGCGGTCGGGGACTCTCGATCGGTCATATTTTCGATGAGGATGGCGGACACATCGCTACCGTCGCCCAAGAGGTCCTCGTCCGCGAAGCCGCGGACCGGAAGGAGTCCTGATGCCCGGACCGATGGATGGCGTGCGCGTCGTCGAGATCGGGGTGTGGGTCGCGGGGCCCGCGGCCGGGGGCGTGCTCGCCGATTGGGGTGCGGACGTCGTCAAGATCGAGCCGCCCGAGGGCGACCCGTCGCGGACGTTCCGCACGATGTTCGGGGCCGACATGCCCAACAACCCCGTGTTCGAGATGGACAATCGGTCGAAACGCTCGATCATGCTCGACCTCACCACCGAGGCTGGGCGAGGCATTGCCTGGGAGCTCATCGCCGGGGCCGACGTGTTCGTCACCAATCTGCGGATCGGGGCGCTGGCCCGCCTCGGCCTCGACGCCGAGACGCTGTGCGCACTCCACCCGCGGCTGGTCTATGGCCACATCACCGGCTACGGGCGCGAGGGCGACGACGCCGACCGGGCCGCCTATGACATTGCTGCGTTCTGGGCGCGGTCGGGCATTGCACACCTGCTCAAGCGACCGGATGGGCCGTTGCCGTTCCAGCGGGGTGGGATGGGTGACCATTCGACCGGCGTGCAGTTTGCTGGGGCGATCTCGGCCGCGCTCTTCTCCCGCGAACGGACCGGGAAGGGCCAACTCGTCTCGTCGTCGCTGTTGCGTCAGGGCGTGTACACGATCAGTTTCGACCTGAACATGCTCCTCGGCTGGGGTGCGGTTGCTGGGCTCAGCGACCGGACCACGATCGGCAATGCCTCGATCAACAACTACACCGCCGGCGACGGCCGTCAGTTCTGGATCGTCGGACTCGAGGGCGCTCGCCACTGGCCCCCGTTGTGTCGGGTGCTCGGTCACGAGGAATGGCTGACCGATGAGCGGTTCGCCACCCCGCAAGGTCGGGCGATGAACGCGAAAGACCTGATCAGCCTGTGTGACGAGGGGTTCGCCGCCAAGACGCTCGATGAGTGGGCCGAGGTGTTCGTCACCGAGCCCGACTTCTTCTGGGCCCCGGTGCAGACCCCCGAGGAGATCATCAACGACCCGCAGTTACGCGCCGCTGGTGGCCTGGTCGAAGTCCCCGACGACTTCGGCGGAACCACGATGATCGCCAGCCCCGCCGACTTCCACGGCACTCCCTGGGCCCCCCGTTCCCTCGCCCCCGAACTCGGCCAACACACCGACGAGATCCTCGCCGAGCTCGACAAGTCCCCCGCCCAAATCGCCGACCTACGCGCCATCGGAGCAATCCCGACTGCATGAATGGGCCGTCGGAAAGTTGTACTATTAATGGTGCTATAGTCGCTCCATGACCACGATTGTCACCGCTAGCGAAGCCCGTCGCGGACTGTTTCCTTTGATCGCCCAAGTCAATGACGACTGCGCACCGGTGCACATCACATCGCGCGCTGGGAACGCTGTGCTCGTACCGGAGTCCACATGGAACTCGATCGAGGAGACCATGTTTCTCCTGCGCAGTCCGGCCAACGCTCGTCGTCTGCGCGGGGCTCTGGACGATTGGCAGAGTGGTGATCGCTCAAAATTTGCCGAGCACGAGTTGATCGATCCGGATGGGTCTGTCGGGTGAGATTGACGTTTCACGAAGGCGCCTGGGACGACTATGTCTATTGGGCGACCACCGATCGCAAGATGTTGAAGCGCCTGAATCGACTTCTGGAAGACATCCAGCGCGATCCGTTTGATGGAATTGGCAAGCCCGAACAGTTGTCGCACGACTTCGCCGGGTGGTGGTCGAGACGGATCGACGAGGAGCACCGCATCGTCTACACCGTCGAAGGAGACCAACTTGTCATCTTGCAGGCCCGCGGTCACTACGGCGACTGAGATTGGCTTGAAAGGGTGGTGAATCGGTCACCATCCACCCGCAGGCGTCGCCAGGGTGAGACGATGGGGTTATTCCGCGGAGGTCTCGGTCTGGCGTGCGCGCCCTCACGGCGCTGACGGCGGTCGCTCTGGCGGCCGTCGCAGCGACTCGCGCCGATGGTTTTTTGAATCAGTCCGTTGCCGGCTCTAACGCATTCACCGAGGTCGCCCCGTCGACCATGGTCAAGCCCGCAGCTACTCGCCCGTCGACAACGCAAGCGACGACCTCGACGACGGGGCCGAGCACTACGGTTGAGTTGATCGTGCCATCGGTGCCCGCTCGTCCGGCGCCGCCGATGGCCGATGTCGACTTTTCAGTGTTCGACTACAAACTGGCGACGAGCCTGCGGGGCGCTCAGGCCATCTCGATCGCCATTGCTCAAGATGGGCAGGTCATCCATACGTTTGCCAGCGGATACACCGAGCCGACGAGTACGGGCTACGACGACTTAGCCACCCCCGACAGTCGATTCCGCATCGCCAGCAACTCCAAAACGATCACCTCGATTGCCGTACTCCAACTGGTCGAGGCGGGCAAGCTCGGACTCGATGACCCGGTGCTGCAACGCCTCGCCGACCGCCTCGGTGTCGGTTTGGCGAGCGAGCAGATGAAGCAGGTCACGGTCCGTCAACTCCTGATGCATCGGTCGGGGTTCTCGGAGCGATTCGAGGTGTTCTTCCGCGGCGGGGCGTACTCCTGTGAGGAAGCCGCCCGGCGCGGTCTCACCGAAGGCCTCAGCCACGGCCCGGGGCAGTCGGAGTACAGCAACATGAACTACTGCCTCTTGGGCCTGCTCATCGAGGATGTCACCCAACTGTCCTACGAGCGGGTGGTCGACGAACAGCTGCTCAAGCCGCTCGGGATCACCGGAATGCGGACCGCCCGAACTCACGACGTACAACCGGGCGATGTCCGCCATGTCTCGGGCGACTTGCGCGACTACATGGAGGCGCTGGGCGGGGCCGGAGCGTGGATCGCCACGGCATCCGACCTGGTCAAGATCATCGATTCCCTCGACCCGTCGAAACCCGGCTGGCATCCGCTCAGCCCCGAGATGGCGATGCAGATGTACGCCCCACCGGCAGGGTCGGCGGGTAACTGGGGCCAGTGGTATGGCCTCGGCCTGCGCTGTTGGGGCGACGGTTCTTGGGGCCACACCGGCACCGTCGAATCGAGCCGCTCCATGATGCTCCACCGCCCGGACGGCATCACCTGGGCCGTCGTCGCCGCGGGAAACACGCCGTACGAAACCGATGACCTGCGCCGCCACGTCGAGGCAGCATTTGCCGCGATCGGTATGTAGCTCGGAGCGCGGGACGTTGTTAGACCGAGGTCGCGCAGAAGGTGTCGCCGCGGGGGAGCGACTCCTCGGTAGATGGCTCGAAGCCGGATTCGCCGTAGAGCGCGGTGAGCATGCCCTTGACCATGCCGCGGTCGACGGCGCAAATCACCGGGTGTTCGATGGCCACATCGCCGAATGGACAGTGATTGTTGACGATGCGAAGTTGGTCGTTGCGGTTCTCGGTATGGGCGGCGAAGCCGTGGGCGGTGAGCGCGTCGGCGACGGCGTGCAGCGCGCTGCGCAGGGACTTCTGGCCGGCGGTGAAGTCGGCACCGGTCAGACCGGCGGCCATTGCCTTGCCGTACGTCATCCCGACTTCCTCGGCCATCGCCTCGGCCTTGTGGGTGGGCAGCGCGGCGAGTGCCCGGCCGAGCAGCGCGAGGACCAGGTCGTCGGTGCGGACCGGGACTTCGAGTTGCATCTGTTCGGCCGAGGCTCGATAGCGCTTCGACGGACGACCCGCCCCGGCGCCCTCGGCCCGCTCAACGGCGACCTCGAGATAGCCCCCGGCGGCGAGCTTGTCGAGGTGGTGGCGGGCGACGTTGGGGTGCAGATGGAAGCGATCGGCGACCCGCGCTGCGGTCACGCCGCCGGCCGCATCAGCGGATGATTCGTGGGCGAACAGGTAGATCTGCCGCCGGGTCGGGTCGCCGAAGGCCGAGGTGATGGCGGTGACCGTCGCCGAGAACGCGCCGGGGCTCAGCGGTGTGCTGCTTGTCGCAGGAACGGTTTGGCCGTGGGCCGAATCAGCCACGCCGGTATTCTACCTATGTACGTAGTGGTAATTCGGAGACAGCAGCCGCCGACCGCCACCGACCCCTCACGCTGGAGCGCACATGCCCGTCACCGTCGAACAGATCATTGATGCCTTGCGGCCCGTGCAAGACCCCGAGTTGCACCGCTCCATCGTCGATCTGGGCATGGTTCGCAACATCGAGATCGGCGCATCGGGCGACGTGAAGGTGCTGATCGCGCTGACCATCGCCGGGTGTCCGCTGCGCAACGAAATCCAGAACCGGGTCTCTACCGCCGTCGTCGCCCTCGACGGCGTCACCTCGGTCGGTCTCGACTTCACCGTGATGAACGACGAGGAGCGCGCCGCGGTCCGCGAGAAGCTCCACGGCAATCCGGGGGCGACTGCCGGTCAGGCCCAGGCACATGGCCATGCCGAGGGACGTAAGATCCCGTTTTCCGAGCCCGGCTCCAAGACTCGCCCGTTGCTGATCGCCTCGGGCAAGGGTGGCGTTGGCAAGTCGTCGGTCACGACGAACTTGGCTGTCGCGTTGGCGCAACGCGGTCATTCGGTCGGCGTCGTCGATGCCGACATCTACGGCTACTCGATTCCTCGCATGCTGGGCACCGATCGCGACCCAACGGTGATCGACGGTATGTTGCTCCCGCCCGAGATGTGGGGCGTGCGATGCATCTCCATCGGCTACTTCGTGCCCGAAGGCCAGGCCGTCATCTGGCGGGGTCCGATGTTGCACAAGGCGCTCGAGCAGTTCCTCACCGATGTGTACTGGGACGAGCCCGACTTCCTGCTCATCGACATGCCCCCGGGCACCGGCGACATCGCCCTGTCGCTCAGCCAATATCTTCCCCGCGGCGAGGTCTACGTGGTCACCACCCCGCAGCCCGCCGCCCAGAAGGTCGCTCGGTTGTCGGCGGCGATGGCCGAAAAGGTCAACCTGCCGGTCAAGGGTGTCATCGAGAACATGAGCTGGTTCACCGGCGACGACGGCAAGCGCTACGAGCTGTTCGGCTCGGGCGGCGGCGCCGAATTGGCCGCTGAACTGGGCGTTCCGCTGCTCGCCCAACTGCCGCTGGTCCCCGCGCTGCGTCAGGGTGGCGACGACGGCCGCCCGATCACGGCGGTCGATCCCGAGTCCGAGTCGGCCGCCGCATTCCGGGCGATCGCCGAACGAATCGCCGTAGAACTGAAGCCCAAGAAGGTCTTCAACGCCCAGCTCAAGATCATCTGATCGGTAGCAGCCCAAGGTCGCGTCGGGAGGAGAAATACCATTGATTGAGCCCGTAACCCGCGAGTCTCCGCACGTCGTCGGGCGGCCGGTGATGTTGCAGGGTTGGCATAACCTGACAGCTATTCACTGGCCTTATCCACCCGACGCCGTGCAGCGGCTTCTGCCAGCCGGATTCACGGTCGACACGTTCCACGGCTCGGCATGGGTTGGCCTGATCCCGTTCCAAATGGTCCGGATTCGCGTCCCGCGACTGCCTGCGTTGGGACCGCTGTCGACGTTCCCTGAAACGAACGTCCGCACGTACATCCTCGACCCCCAGGGCCGGCGCGCCG
>JANNNL010000217.1:0-2209 GCA_031398525.1 Actinomycetes bacterium
CCGATCATGAACTTGGCGTTGCGCGCCCCGCGGAACTCGCGGGTCTCGCCCTCTTTCATCCCGATTTGTGACAGCAGTCCCGACAGCAACGCCCGGTGGACGTTGTCGGGATGTCCCGCCTCGGTCGACACCCGCAAACCCAGGTCGGAAGCAATCCGGCGGATTTGGCTGAACAGGTCTTGCCATTCGCGAACCCGCAGGTAGTTGAGGTATTCACTGCGACACAGCTTGCGGAACTGGTTCGAGGTCAGCGCTTTTTGCTGCTCACGCAGGTAGTCCCATAGCCGCAGGAAGGCCATGAAGTCCGAGCCTTCGGCGGCGAACCGGCGATGCATTTCCCCGGCGGCGTCGCGCTTGTCGGCCGGTCGCTCGCGTGGATCCTGAATCGACAACGCGGCGACAATCACCATCACCTCACGGACCACGCCCAGCCGTTCGGCTTCCAACACCATCCGCCCCAACCGGGGGTCGACAGGCAGCCGGGCGAGGCGCCGGCCGAGCTTGGTCAGCCGCTTCGCCGTGTCGGACGAGTCGCCGTCCTCCTCGGGGCGCAACGCGCCTAGCTCCTCCAACAACGCAATGCCGTCGGCGATCGAGCGGATATCGGGTGGCTCAACAAACGGGAAACCGGCGATGTCGCCCAGCCCTAAGGCGGCCATCTGCAGAATCACCGAGGCCAGATTGGTGCGAAGGATCTCCGGCTCGGTGAACGCCTCGCGGCCCGCAAAATCCTCCTCGGTGAACAGGCGGATACAGATGCCCGGTCCGACGCGTCCACATCGCCCGGCGCGTTGATTCGCCGACGCCTGCGAGATCGCCTCGATCGGGAGGCGTTGCACCTTCAATCGGCGGCTGTAGCGCGAGATGCGCGCCGTGCCGCCATCGATGACGTACCGCACCCCAGGCACGGTGATCGAGGTTTCGGCGACGTTGGTCGCCAACACCACCCGCCGCCCCGGATGTGGCTCGAAGATCCGGCGCTGTTCGGCCGAGGCGAGACGGGCATAGAGCGGCAACACCTCGGTGTCGCGCAAATCGAGTCGTCGTAGCGCGTCGGCGGTGTCGTGGATCTCGCGCTCACCCGACAGGAAGACGAGGACATCGCCCATTCCCTCCTGCCACAGCTCCTCGACGGCGTCGCAGATCGCCGTCGTCTGGTCGCGATCGTCGTCGGGCTCGTCCCCGAACGGCCGGTAGCGCATCTCGACCGAGTAGGTGCGGCCCTCGACGGTGATGATCGGCGCGGGTACCCCGGAAGGGTCAGCGAAATGTGAAGCGAACCGTTCGGTGTCGATCGTCGCCGAGGTGATGATCAGCTTCAAATCCGGCCGACGAGGGAGGAGCTGGCGCAGGTAGCCGATCAGAAAGTCGATGTTCAACGACCGCTCGTGGGCCTCGTCGATGATCAGCGTGTCGTATCGGCGCAGCATCCGGTCGCGTTGGATTTCGGCGAGGAGAATGCCGTCGGTCATCACCTTGACCCGCGTGTCGGCACCGACCTGATCGGTGAACCGCACCGCGTAGCCGACAAGTCCGCCCAGTTCGACACCGAGTTCCGAGGCAATCCGCTCGGCGATTGTGCGGGCCGCAACCCGCCGCGGTTGGGTGTGGCCGATCAGCCGAGGGCGACCCTCGTTTTCCGCACCCCGCCCCAGCTCCAGGCACATTTTCGGCAGTTGCGTGCTCTTGCCTGACCCGGTCTCGCCGGCGACGATGACGACCTGATGATCGCGGATTGTGGCCAGCAGTTCGTCGTGGCGCTCGGTGATCGGCAGGTCACCGGGATAGGTAATGACAATCGAGGGCTCGACAGATTCAGGAGAGGGGGAGGGATCAACAACAGTCATCGCAGGCTCGCCCGATGGAGGCGCTCACAGCATGCCCCGCGGACGAAGGGATTTCGCAGCGGTTTGCCGGTTCGACCGTCCCCGCGCACACATCTCTCCCGTCAATCCAACCCCACACAGGAGACATACACCATGGCCAACATGTTCGGCGCCGACCCCGACCAGCTCGACGCTCTCGGCAACGCCCTGCGCAACCAGAAGCAGACCGTCGAATCGGTGATCAGCCTGGTCACCAGTACCCTCTCGGGAACCACGTGGGTCGGTCCGGCCCGCGACCAGTTCGAAGGCGACTGGAACGGTTCGTTCAAGACCGCCCTGATGAAACTCAACGACGCCTTCGAGATGGCCGGTGCCGACTGCAA
>JANNNL010000219.1:0-10552 GCA_031398525.1 Actinomycetes bacterium
GGGGTGAATCGGCCGGGGGACACATTGCAGCGCTGGTCGGGCTGACCGGCGACCGACCCGAGTTGGAAGGCACGGTTGGTGAACTGGGGTTTTCCAGCGGGGTGAGCGCGGTCGTCGAGTTCTATGCGCCGACGGATCTGCTCGCCGGGGCCGATCAGCGTCACCCGGAGTCGGACGCCGATCCGAACGCTTCCGAGTCGTCCGAGTCGCGGATCATCGGTACCGCGATGACCGATCGCCCCGATCTGGCGCGCGCCGCGAGCCCGGTGACCTACGCGCACGCAGCTGCCCCGCCGTTTCACATCGAGCATGGAACCGGCGACCGGATGGTGCCGTTCGGGCAGGCCGAGTCGCTGGTCGCAGCGCTGCGCGCAGTTGGTGCACCCGTCGAACTGGTCGCCGTCGAGGGAGCCGATCACTTCTGGATCGGGGCTCCCGATCTTGAGGCGATTTTCAACCGGTCGCTCGACTTTGCTCGGCGGACTACCGGGCTGGCCTGACTGCCCGCAGGCCGCTGATGACCCGGTCGAGGCCTCGACGGTACACGTCCTGGGCCGCCAGGTCGGGAGACGGATGCATCGCTGCGAGCTCGAGCATCACGTAGCCGTGAATCGTCGCCCACAGGTGGTACGCAACCTCCCCGGGTTCGTCGTTGGTGAGTTCACCCGAGGTCATCGCGTCGCTCACCCACCCCGTGAGATCGCCGAACGACTGCAAGGCGCGCAGGAGCGGGTCCGGGCCGGGCTCGAATTCGGGCACCGAACCACCGAACATCACCATGTAGTGGGTGGGATGTCCGATGGCCCAGCGGCGGTACTGCAGACCGACCGCCCGCAGATGAGCGAGGGACGTCGCCGCGCCCGACACCTCGGCGAGTGCCGCGTCGAAGCGTTCGAATCCGTCGATAAATAGTGCTTCGACCAGGCCGTTCTTCGATCCGAAGTGGGTGTACACCCCGGTTGTCGAGCACCCGGCCTGCTCTGCCACGGCGCGAACCCGTAACCCGGCGGCACCGTCACGTCGCAGCACGGTCACCGCCGCGGCGAGCATCGATTCGCGCGATTGGGGGGTTGACAACGGCGACGCCATGTAACAAAGTTACAGTCGTAACTAAGTTACGTCCGGCATTGAACGAACGGAGACGACGATGACCACACTTGAGAACGCACCAACAAGCCGCTACCTCGACGGCAACTACGGGCCGGTGGCCGAGGAGGTCACCGCCTTCGACCTGACCGTCATCGGCGAGTTGCCGCCCGAGCTCAACGGCCGCTACCTGCGTAACGGCCCGAACCCGATGACCGAGGTCGACGTCACGACCCATCACTGGTTCATGGGCGATGGCATGGTCCACGGCGTGCGGCTCAACGAGGGTCGCGCCGAGTGGTATCGCAATCGCTATGTCGGCAGTTCGTCGTTGCAGGCCCGCCGGGGGCGGTCCGACATCGCCGGTCCCAATTGGAACGGCATGGGTGTCGGACCGAACACCAACGTCGGCGGATTCGCCGGCACCACATGGGCAATGATTGAGGCCGGTGGTTGTCCCGTGGAATTGACCTACGAACTCGAGACCGTCGGCCGCAACGACTTCTTCGGCACCTTGCCCGGGGCGTTCACCGCTCACCCGAAGGTCGACGCCGACACGGGCGAGATGCACGCCGTCGTCTATGCCTGGGCCGAGTGGATGGACCATGTGCAGTACGTGGTGGTCGGCACCGACGGCCGGGTGCGCCGGACGGTCGACATTCCGCTGCCGGGAATGTCGATGGTTCACGACATGTCGCTGACCGGCCGTTACGCCATCGTCTACGACCAGCCGGTGACCGTCGACCTCGACCTGGCCTTCGCCGGCCGCTTTCCCTTCCGATGGAATGCGGAGTACGGCAACCGCGTCGGGCTGCTGCCCCGTGAGGGTTCGGCCGGTGACATCACCTGGGTCGACGTGCCGCTGTGTTACTCGTACCACCCGCTCAATGCCTACGACTCGCCCGATGGGTCGGTGGTCATCGACCTGTGTGTCTACGACAAGATGTTCGACAACGACATCCTCGGCCCGTTCGGTGATGGGCTCGCCCGGCTGGAACGATGGGTGATCAACCCGGCCAGCCGCACCATGTCGGCCACGGTCATCGACTCCTCGCCCAACGAGTTCCCCCGCCACCGCGGCGCGGTAACCGCCAAGCCATACCGCTATGGCTACTGCGCGTCGCCGAACATCGACGACCCCCGCGCCGGATGGCCGACGCTCAAGCACGACCTGGTCACCGGGGCTCGGGAGGTGTTCGACCATGGCGTTGGCCGGGCTGCCGGCGAGCCGGTATTCGTCGGTCGACCGGGAAGCGCTGACGAGGACGATGGCTGGCTGGTGACCCTGGTCCACGACTTGACCAATGACGGCGCAGAACTAGCGGTGCTCGATGCCCAAGACTTTGGTCGGGGATATGTTGCCCAAGTGCCGCTTCCGCAGCGGGTGCCGTTCGGTTTCCATGGCAACTGGGTCAGCGACCGCGCCGTCGGTTTGGCGAGCAGTCCTGACTGATCCGCCAGTGGTCGGCGAAAGCCCGGCAGACTTGCGGGATGGACCCCACTCCAACCTTTGACGCGGCGCGTGCCGCTGACCTGTCTGACCGGGCTGCCCGGCACCTCTGGATGCATTTCACCAGGTTGGGGGCATACCAGACCAATACCGTGCCGATCATCGCCAGTGGTGAGGGTTGCTATGTGACCGACATCCAGGGCCGTCGATATCTTGATGCGCTCTCCGGCCTGTTCACGGTGCAGGTCGGCCACGGTCGCACCGAGTTGGGTGAGGCCGCCGCTCGCCAGGCATCGACCCTCGGCTACTTCCCGGTGTGGTCGTACGCCCATGAACCGGCGATCGAACTGGCCACCCGACTGGCCGCGATGGCCCCGGGCGATCTGAACCGGGTGTTTCTCACCCCCTCGGGGGGCGAGGCGATCGATACGGCGATCAAGCTCTCCCGCCAATACTTCAAGCTGCGCGGCGAGCACTCCCGAACGAAGGTGATCTCGCGCTACCTCGCCTATCACGGCACGGGTATCGGCGCACTGAGCCTCACCGGGGTGCCGTCGATCAAGGCTCCATTCGAGCCGCTGATGCCCGGGGCAATCAAGGTACAGACGCCGTACAAGTACCGCTGTCACGATTGCCAGCACCTGAACAACTGCACGCTGCGCTGCGCCGATGACCTGGCGATGCGGATCGAGATGGAGGGACCCGACACGGTCGCCGCGGTGTTCATGGAGCCGCTGCAGAACACCGGTGGGGCCTTCGCCCCGCCCGAGGGCTACTGGGCGCGGATCCGCGAGATCTGCGACGAATACGGCGTGTTGCTGGTCTCCGACGAGGTGATTTGCGCGTTCGGGCGCCTCGGTCACATGTTCGGCTCCGACCGTTACGGCTATCGGCCCGACATGATCACCTTCGCCAAGGGGGTCACCTCGGGCTATGCACCGCTGGGTGGGTTGATGGTCTCGGACCGCATCGCCGAACCGTTCCTCGACGATCCCACGACGTTCCTACATGGCCAAACGTTCGGCGCCCACCCGGTGGCGTGTGCGATCGCCAACGCCAATCTCGATATTTTCGAGCGTGAAGACATCTGTGGCCAGGTGCTCGGGCGACAGGACTTGTTCACGTCGTTGCTCGACGGTCTACGCGACATCCCGCTCGTTGGCGACGTACGCGGCGACGGGTACTTCCGGGCGATCGAACTGGTCGCCGATCAGCCGACCAAGGCCGGTTTCACCGCCGATGAGGCGGAATGGCTGCTGCGAGGCTACCTCTCGCCGAAGCTCTACGAGGCCGGGCTGATCTGTCGGGCCGACGACCGGGCCGAGCCGGTCATCACCCTGGCGCCGCCGTTGATTGCCGGTGAGGAGGAGCTGACGTTCATCGCCGCGACGCTGCGCGACGTGCTCAGCTCCGCGGCTCGGGAGTTTGCTGTCCGTCGATAACCGATGCAGTCGCCGCGGCACGGGCGAGGGCGGCATCAAGTCGCTCGGTCCAGTCGATGGCCTCGGTCGAGCCACCGTTGGCGCGGATCGCCAACCGCTGCGTGGCGAGGTCGGCCACTGCCGCCTCCACGTTGGGGGGCAGCGCGTCGGCAAGGCGGGTGCGTAACCACGTGGCGAGGGCCGGACTGTGACCGTCGGTGGACACCGCAACGGTCACCGGCCCCCGCCGCGCGACGGCGGGCAGGGTGAAACTGCAATTGGCCGGATCGTCGGCCGAGTTCACCCATACCCCGGCTGCGGTGGCATCCGCGGCGACCTGTCGATCGACGTCGGGAATGCCCGTTGCGGTCATGACCAGGCGGTATGTGCTCGCCTCGCCGGTTCGATAGGGACGTTGCTCGACGGTCGCCCCCGATGAGCGGATCTCATCGACGACGGTAGGAGCAACAACCGTGACCCGTGCCCCTGCTGCCAACAATCCGTCCAACTTTCGAGCCGCAATCGGCCCCGCGCCCACCAACAGCACCGCGATGCCATCGAGACGCAGCATCACCGGGTAGGAGTTGGGCATGTGACGAGTGTAATGGCGCAAAACTTGATCGGAATAGTCGGGAATTGAGTTACGATGCGATCATGCAGCTCGCCACTCATCCATCGCGGGACGATCTGGAGCGCGCCGAGGCTCACGAGATCATCCAGTGGGCCGATCGGCAATTTGGTGACGGCATGGTCGCCACCTGCAGTTTTGGCGATGCAGTGATGCCTTCATTGATCGCCCGAGCGCTCCCCGGGGCCGAAATAGTGCTGCTCGATACGAACTATCTGTTCGCCGAGACCCTCTGGTTCGCCGAGCGGGTATGCGACCGATTCGGTCTTCGTTTGCGTCATGTCATCCCCGATGCCGAGGTTGGCTACGACGACATGTGGATGGTCGATACCGATTCGTGCTGCCGTCGGCGGAAGGTTGAACCACTCCAACGGGTGCTCGCCGACCGTACGGCATGGGTGACCGGTCTGCGCCGGGCCGATGGCCCGTCGAGGTTGGCCACCCCGATCGCAGCGCGTGAACTGCAGCACAACGTCGTCAAGATCAACCCGATCGCCACCTGGAGCGACGCCGACGTCGTCCGCTACTCGGCCGAGCATGACCTACCGACTCATCCATTGGCCGATCGTGGCTACCCGTCGATCGGGTGCTGGCCGTGCACCCGGCCGGTCGGGGTTGGCGAGGACGCCCGCGCCGGCCGGTGGGCCGGGTCGGGCAAGACCGAGTGCGGGTTGCACCTCAGCCCGGCCGGTGGATGAATCGATGACCGTCTGGCTGGTCGGTGCAGGTCCCGGAGATCCAGATCTTTTGACGGTCAGGGCGGCCCGCCTGCTCGGCACCGCCGAGGTCGTGGTGCATGACGCCTTGATCGGGGCAGGTGTCCTCGAACTGGTTCCCGCCGGTGTTGAGTTGATCGACGTCGGCAAACGACCTGGCAGCCCGGTGCCCCAGGAAATGATCAATGCGTTGCTTGTCCAACTCGGGCAGACCGGTCGGCGAGTCGTTCGTCTGAAGGGTGGCGACCCATATGTGTTCGGGCGGGGTGGTGAGGAGGCCCTGGCGCTCGCCGAGGCCGGCGTTGTCTACGACGTTGTGCCCGGTATTTCCTCGGCCTTCGCCGCTCCCGGCGCCGCCGGAATCCCAGTGACCCACCGGGGCGTTGCTGCCGCGGTCACCGTGGTCACCGGCCACCGCCGCGCCGGGGAGCCCGATGTCGACTGGCACGCGTTAGCCCAGGTCGGCGGCACCATTGTCGTGTTGATGGGCGTCGCCGAACGGGGAGTGATCGCCGAGGCGCTGATGGCCGGCGGTCGCAGTCCGCAGACTCCCGTCGCCGCGGTCATGTCGGCGACGACCGACCGCCACCACGTCGTTCGCGGTCGACTCGACGAGCTGACAACATTGGACATCAAGGCCCCGGCGACGATCGTCATCGGGCCCGTCGCGGCTTTTGATCTCACCGGGACGGTGGTGGACGCGGCGAGAATCTTCGGCGAACGCTGAGCCGGCGGTATCAGGCCTTCACCTTGTCGACGGAGAAGCGATGGAAGTGAACATGCACTTTGGTGGAATCGACAGCGGGACTGCTCAGCATCATGGCCACATTTCGTCCGTCGTAGAAACCACGGAACGACTGGGTCAGCACATCAACGAAATCGCGCCCGACTTGAGCTCCGTTGACGAACATCCGGAATGAGTCCTTGGCGAGGACGTCGATGCGCAGCTCGACGATGTCATCGCGGCGGATCACGATGTTTTTGTCGGGGTAGATCGGCAGTTTGGTGCCGTCGGTCAACCGTATGAACATCTGCACGACTGCGTTGTTCGGGTCGGCAGTCGGGCAGACCGCCAAGAACAATCCCTGTTTCTGATCATCGACGTTGCTTCCGATGCCGAAGCAGAACCCGTCGCCGCTCTGGGTCCGGGACTCGGTCAGTGCGCCCATTGCGGTGATTGTGTACTGCGACTCCTCGTATGCGAGCTCTACTGCCTTCACTGCAAGCGCATCGACTCCGGGCCCGACGGTTCCGAGATGGAACGAGTCGAGCGGGTGATACCCCCACACCGCATTTGAGGTGCGCTTGCTCGGCCATGGGTGAAATGACGGGTCCTTGAAATCGTCGTCGATCTCGCCGGCCTCCAGCGGGGCGTGGGGCGCCGGTTCAGGCGCCGGAGTGAATGACAAGGCAGCGAACGACTCGGTTGGCGGCGGGGCATCGGCCGAGACCGCGCAGCGGAACCCGGCCCATTTGGCCATATAGAACTCGAGGGGGTCACCCGCTTTGCGCGACGAGTTGTCCAGCAGGAACAGGTTCGTTCCGCCCCGAACCACCCGCGACCCGCTGGCCGCGCTCAGCCGAGGGTCATATGATTCGGCAACGTACTCCCACGCGTTTCCGGCCATGTCAAACGCTCCCGCCGGGCTGACGTTGGCGGCTTGAGAACCGACATCGTAGGTGCCGTCGTCGTCGATCGGGACGACAAAGCCGGCTTCGACATCTCCCCACGGATACAGGCGTCGAGCCGATGCATCGGCGGTGTACGACGCGGCCACTTCCCACTCGGCCTCGGTTGGGAGTCGCTTGCCGAGCGCCTTGCAAAAGGTGTCGGCGTACTCGAACGGCACTCCGACGACGGGTCGCCGCTCGGAGCCCGACGTCATTGCGCCGTCGTCACCCCAGGACTCAGGTGTTGCGACGCCCAGCGGCCCGTATGTCTGCAGAAACGTCAGGTACGAGGCGTTGGTGACTTCGGTGGTATCGATGAAGTACGGGTTCAACGTGACCGGCGTCGCCCGACTCGTGTCGATGCTGGTACCTCCCTCGGCGAGGCCGACGATGTAGTTGCCCCCGGCAACGGCCGCCATGCCGTTGATCTTGTTGGCGACAACGGGTTGGGCGGCCACAACGGGTTGGGTAGCCACAACGGGTTGGGTAGCCACGACCGGCTGAGTGGTAATGACTTGCTCAGCGGGAATGAGCGGCTGGGCGACGAGGGTTGTGTCGGCGGCTGATTCCGGTGGTGTCGTGACTCCCGCCGACGCGACGATCGAGGCGATCGGTATGACGGCGACGGTCGGGACGGGGACGAGGAGTTGAGATGTCGCATCGTCGCCCGATTGGCTGAAGCCGTAGGCCGTTGCTGCGGCGAACAACGCGATCGCTCCGGCTCCGACCCGTAGCGCACGATGCCGCCCTGATCGCTCAGGTCGCCCCGATCGCTCCAATCGTGGGGTTGCGCCGCGACGAGTCGGACCGTGGCTGTGTTCGCCGGGGGAGCTCGTTCGGCGCGGTCGTGGACCTTCGGTCGCTCCGCGGGTTTGAGTGCCGGGTGCAACTGCTGGCGAGATTGGTTGGGTGAGCGGGGCGAGGAGCGGGGCGGGCCTGGGTGTCGAGACGGTAGTTGTATCGAACGGAGCAGGCGGAGCAAGTAGTCCCCGTCGCAACGGCGGCGGTGGTGGCGGAATCCGCCCGTCGTTCGGAACGAGGACGCGAGCCGTCTCGACTGGGCGGACTGCTGCCATCGACCGGTGCTGAGCGACGACTGCGGCCCCCTCGGCAGCCGCGACCACCGGATCGGGGCTCTCGCTGACCTTGCCCCCGGAGTACTGCTGCATCAGACGAATCACGGTGGCCAATTGGGACGAGCTTCCAGCGACGACCACGTCGGTCAGATCGCCGACGTTGAGGCTGGCGGATGTGAGCGTGTTGTCGAGGAGTATGGGGATGTCGTGGAGGTCGCTATCGAGCGGCGGCGCGTGCTGGGGCCAGGTCAAACCCAAGACTTGGCTGAGCAGCTTGGGTCCGGACTTCCCGACTCGAAACGCGGCGGCGAGGGCCCCGATGTCGGTGACCAAACAGACGGCGATGATCGCTCCGGCGGGCGAGGAGCACCGCGTTGCGTGGCCTGTTGCCGCCGCAGCGACGTCGGAGTTGATGCTTGCGGGTCCGATTCCGAGCCCGCCGACCGCCCGATCGAAGGTGGCCGAATCGACAGTGCTCCACGCGCCGGGGTGGGTCACGACGACCGAACGCGGGGGTTTGCCCATCTGGCTGGCGACCTCGCGGACGATGGCCTGGGTGACGACGGCGCGCGCCCCGGACTCGTCGAGCGAGACCATCCCAGCGGTGGCTAAGTAGTTCCTGATCGCCGACTGGGAGCCGCCTGACCCGCCGCTCGGGAGGGGCACGATTGCGCTCGCCCCGTTGTCGTGGAGCACCGCGGCGGCGGTGCATGTGATTCCGATATCGATTCCGAGGTCGTACGCCAAATGCTGTCCTTGTCGGGCTGGGGAGACGGTGGCGGTGGTCATCGTCCGAAACAATCAACGTGTCGCCCGACACAAGCTGGCCCGTCGAGTGCGCAGCTCCGTCGCATGGGGAAATCGCTCGCCAACGGGTGAGCGATCCTTGATGGATCCCCATACGGGATTACTCTTTAGCGCGATTCAGATGCCCGCAACAAACGAAGACGGCAGGCACGTTGAATCGCGCAAGGAAGTCGACGGATCTCTCTGCGTAGTAGTGGATCGTCGGAGGCCTCTGCGTCGGGGCGCAGATCATCAGCTTGCTCACTCAAGGTCGCAGAACTGACGCGTAAAGAATCACCGAAGCTGAGGAGTGAGCTCGACCTGTGATTTCAACTCGGCAGGCCGAGTAGAGCGGCGGCGTCGCGGGGGTCGGCGACTACACATCCGTTTCGGCGGCAGAGCTCGACGGCCTCGGCGACCAGTTCGACGTTGGTCGGCTGTCGTTCTCCCCCGTAGAACTCCAGTCCGACGTGCAGGTGACCGCCCCGAGACAGCGCCAGCTCGGCAATCTCGTGGCGAACCACATCGCCGCCGACCAACGATACGAACCAGGGCAGGTCGCAATCGCCGAGGATGTCGAGGTACACATCGAGTGCTCGCTCGGTCGGGGGAAGCCCAAACGGCGCGCCGGAATATCCCCGGTCGGTGGCGAAGTACAACTTGAACATCGCTCCGGCGGGCATGAGCCCGGCTCGCCACCAGGCCAGTGCGGTCCGCAGGAAGCCCGGCTCGTAGATGGCCATGCTTGTGCCCAAGCGGTGGGTGCGGCACAACTCGAATGAGCGCCCGATCGTGTCGAACGAGTTGGAGTAGACGAACGATCCGGTCGGTACCCCACGGTCGTCGACGCGGCCGAGGTTGACCGACCCCGGATCGGTGATGCCAAGCCGCAATATGCCCGACTCGGCAAGTGGTACCAGGTGTTCATATGAGATCGGCGGTCCGAAGTGAACGGTCGGGTAGACCAACGCTTCGGGTCGGGCTCCCCGGATGATGCGCCACGCATCGAGGTACTGCGCGACCTCGGCATCGATGCCGCCACCGATCTCGACGTGATGGTGAACGATGGCGGCCCCGGCGTCGAAGCAGGCGAGAGCATCGTTGGCGATCTCGAACACCGTGAGGGGTACTGAGGGATTCGAGGTCCGGCGGGTCGCTCCATTGATCGCCGCTTCGATGATCACCGGGCGTTCGGTCGTCGTCATGGACCCGAGTGTGCCATCCGGAATCGGCCGCTCGCGACACGCGACCGGCGAGCGGGTTTGTCGTCGATCTCGACGGATGAGGGTCGGGCGGACCAAGCTGTGTCGATGGCCACGAGCGATGCCCCCTGGACGATGCGGACCTACTCCGGCCACTCGACGGCCGCAGCATCGAACGCTCTGTATCGCACCAACCTCGCCAAGGGCCAGACCGGGCTTTCCATCGCCTTCGATCTGCCGACGCAGACCGGTTACGACCCCGACGCCGCGGCTGCTCGGGGTGAGGTCGGCAAGGTCGGGGTTCCCGTGGCGCACCTTGGTCACATGCGCGCGCTGATGGACGGCATTCCGCCCGGCGAGATGAATACGTCGATGACGATCAACGCGACTGCGGCCTGGATGCTGGCGTTGTATGCCGTCAACGCCGAGGAACAGGGTGTCGTATCAGCGGCCTTGCGAGGAACCACGCAGAACGACATTCTCAAGGAGTACCTCAGCCGGGGCACCCACATCTTC
>JANNNL010000240.1:0-18547 GCA_031398525.1 Actinomycetes bacterium
CTTGGCGAGGTGGATGGCGACCGTCAGCTCCTTCAGCTCGGCCCGCTCGTCTTCGTTGAGATCGCCTTTCGCGAGCAGCTCTTCGTGACGCCGCAGCCGCGGTTCCATCGCCAGGCTTTCGATGGTCATGATGCGTCCATCACCGATTGCACCGAGTCGGCGATCAAGCTCACGGCGATCACCAGACTCGCAATGGCGGCGGCCGGAAAGAATGTCGTCCACCAGATGTTCGCCCCGATCGCCCGGAAACCTTCGCTGACCTGGGCTCCCCAGTCGGGAGAAGGTGGCGGTGGACCGGCCCCGAGGAACGACAACGTGGCGACGGTAAACACGGCGTAGCCAACACGGACGGTCAACTCGACGATGATCGGCCCCATCACGTTCGGGAGGATCTCGCGGAACATGATGAAGGGTGCGGCTTCACCGCGCAACTTCGCCGAGGTGACGTAGTCGAGGTCGCGCTCCGCGATGACCGCCGATCGAACGGTACGAGCCACGATCGGGGTGAACAGCGCGGCAACGACCCCGATAACAACCCAGTACGAGCGGCCGAGCGTGGTGATTGCCAACAGGGCGATGAGCACCACCGGCAGAGCCAGGA
The DNA here is from genome assembly GCA_031398525.1 of Actinomycetes bacterium. GTDB lineage: Bacteria > Actinomycetota > Acidimicrobiia > Acidimicrobiales > Ilumatobacteraceae > JANMJD01. The sequence continues at coordinate 602 of JANNNL010000240.1, forward strand.
ACGCCTCGACGATACGACCGATGATGTTGTCGAGCCGTCCCCCGAAGTAGCCCATGACCAGGCCGACGAGCACTCCGAGCACCACGCCGATCAGGGCCGCCAGCGGGGCGATCTTGAGCACATCTCGGGCCCCGGCGATCACCCGCGAGAGCACGTCGCGCCCGGTGATATCGGTGCCGAACGGATATGCCGCCCGCGGTGATAAGTGAGCTTTCGCCCGAAAGTCGAGCGGATGATGAGGAGCAATCTGGTTGCCGAACAGCGCACAGATCACCCAGATCCACACGATCAGGTTCCCGATGATGAACGATGGTCGACGCCGGATCAACCGCCAGTTCTCGCGGCGAGCCTGCTTGCGCTCGCTGACCGGGAGTGACGTGATCACCGGGACGTCGGGGGCCGAGGGCGTTTGAGCCTGAGAAGTGGCGCTCATCGCACACCCTCCAGTCGAACACGGGGATTGAGGAACGAGATGAGTAGATCGGCCAACAGGGTCGACAACATGAAGATGATCCCAACGAGTAGCACGGCACCCTGCAAGACCGGGATATCTCGGGCCCCGGCGGCGGCGAGCATCGTCGACCCGAGCCCGGCGTAGTTGAAGACCCGCTCAACGCCAATGATTCCACCGAAGAAGTACCCCACCTGCACGCTGATCACGGTGATGGTCGGGGCCAGCGCATTGCGCAAAATGTGATGGCGCATCACGGCACTGCGGGACAGGCCCTTCATCGCCGCGGTACGGGTGTAGTCGGCGTGGAGTCCACCAATCACTCCCGCCCGGGTCATTCGGGCCAGGTAGCCGAAGTAGGCGATGACCATCGCCAGCGCGGGCATGAGCAGGTATCGAATCTGCCCGATGATCGAGGTGCCATCGGGCGGATTGGCAAAGACGTAGCCGATCTTCCAATGGACGCAGAACACGGTGGCCAGCACCGCGGCCGACACGAACTCGGGCAGGGCCGAGGTAGCCAAACCGACGTTGACGATCACGCGATCGGCCAGCTTGTCTTGCCGACGAGCGGCGTAGATACCGGCTGCGATCGACAGCGGAATGGTGATGATGAAGGCGAGCAACGCCAGCTTCGCCGACCGACCAAGGGCGGGGAAGATCACCTCGGTGACGTCGCGACCGCTCTGATACGACGTGCCGAAGTCGAGCGTGAACACCCGCCGAATCGACGTGACGTACTGCTCAAGGAGCGGACGGTCGGTGCCGAGCCGCTGGTTGAACGCCGCCACTTCCTCTTTGGGCGCGAACGGCCCGAGAATTTTGCGACCCACGTCGCCCGGCAGCACGTTGACGATCAGGAACACGATCGTCGCCAGTAGCCACAACGTGACAATCGCCGAAGCGAACCGCTTCGCCAGATACCGACGCAAAGCCAGCCCCCTACTCCGTTACTCGACGCACTTCCCCAGGGTGATGCGGATGTGCGGGTCCGATCGCTCGGACCCGCACATTGCACCGTTACTTCATCAGGCTACAAAACCGGCCTTGCCGAGTTCGTAATGGCCGAGGCCACTGGCAACGATGCCAGAAACCTTCGCCGAATATGCCATCAGCGAGTTGTAGAAGTACGGGATCACGTATGGGACATCCTCGGTGGCGATCGCCTGGATGTCTTTCATCGCCGCGGCCCGGCCGGGCGTGTCCAGCGAGGCCTGGTACGCCGTGACAGCTGCCTTGAACGGCTCCGAGTTGTAGTGGGCCGAATTCCATTCGCCCGTGGAGTACGCCTTGACGAGGTAGACGTCGGGGGTTCCACGGTTGCCGTAGTCGACGATGCCGAACTCTTCGCCACCGTCGCAGCCGGCGGGCTCATTGGTGCCGTCGTACACCTTGCACCAACGGTCGTAGAACGTGTCGGTGCTCTCGATGTTCAACGTGATGTCCATGCCGATGTCCTTCAGCTGGGTCTGGATCACTTCGGCAAGCTGCGGGATTTCTGCGAGCTTTGGCGCGTGCATGGTGATCTTCAGCCCGGTCTTGCCGGCGTCGGCGAGCAACTTCTTGGCGGCCTCGACATCGCGGCCACGCTGCGGCTGAGCCGAATCCCAGTACTCGTAGACCGGGGCGATCGGGTGATCGTTGCCCAAGTCGCCGCGGCCCTGGAGGATCGTATCGATGAGCGCCTGGCGGTCGATACCGAGGGCAACGGCCTGGCGAACCCGGACGTCGGCGAAGTTGCCTTCGCGGACGTTCATCCAGATCTGGCGGTGGGCTGCGCCACGGATGGACTCGACGACGAACTGATCGCTGGCCATGATGGCCTCGCCACCGACGATGCCGAAGGCGACGAGCGCGTCGGCGGCACCGCCCTGCAAGCCGCTCATCTGCGTGGCGATGTCATCGGAGAAGAGGAACTCGACCTTGTCGAGGTACGGCTTGCCACCCCACCAATCGGTGTTGGCGACGAACGTTGCACCCTGGGCGACGTCGTACTTCTCGAGCTTGAACGGGCCGGTGCCGGCGGGCGTCTTGTCGAGCGTGGTGCCGACGGCATAGGCGGCCGGGGTGATCAGCGACTGCGGGTTGTACAGCGACAGCTGGTACGGGAACTGGCCGTCGGCCGCGTTGAGCTTGACCGTCACGGTGGTGTCGTCGGTGGGCTTGGCGGCACCGGCGACGATGTACGCCTTGAGGTTGGCTTCGGCGAGTCGGTCGAGCGTGGCGACCACGTCGGCCGAGGTGAACGGCGTGCCATCGTGCCACTTGACGCCGGAGCGGAGCTTGAAGGTCCACTCGCTGCCATCGGCATTCGGGCTCCACGACTCCGCGAGAGCGGGAGCGAGCGCCGCGCCCTCACCCTTGCCACAGAGGTACTCGAAGCTGGTCGTCACCACGGTGTAGGTACCGAGGTTGTCCATCGCTACCGGGTCGAGCGGGCTGCCCGGCTTCTGCGAAGCGACGCGCAAGGTGCCACCCTGCTTGATGCCACCGGCCGGGGGTGCCGGCTCGGTGATCGCGACGGGCTCGGTCGCGGCGGCGCCAGCGGCCGTCGTGTCGGAGCCACCAGTCTCAGCGGCGGTGGTGGTGTCGGTCGTGCCGCCCGCTTCCGGGCTGGAGCTGCCGCACGCGGCGAGGACCGTTCCGACAAGTGCCGTTGACAGGCCGACGACCGAGCCGCGGACCATGAAGCCGCGGCGCGAGATCTTGCCCTGGGCAAACGACTCGATGAGTTCAGATTGCAGTGGGCTCGTCGTCTGACGAGTCGCATCCGCGATTCTTTTGTCCAATGTATTCCCCCTTGAGAAGGCGCGTACCTGCTTCGCAAGCCGCGTCGGTGAGCCTCAGCAAACCCTAACCTAGCAACTCTCCCACGACAGGACCGGTACGAACGTACCGGAAACCTAAGTCCCGGTAGGAAGAGTGGTCGGCGCAATGGCCGCCAGCAGCCGGCCGGCCGCTTCGAGTTCATCGGGTTGGTACAGGCTGAACGACAACCGAACGTGTCTCGTGTGGTCGTCCGAGCGGGAGGTTCCCGACCGTCCCGCACCGCCTGGGTAGCAGACGGACCCGTTCGAGCAGGCAACTCCCGCGGCCCGGGCCACGGCGACGAACTCACCCGACGACGTCGCATCGGGCACCTTCACCCACATGAAGTAACCCCCGGCGGGCTCGACGAAGCTGAGCTTCGACCCCGGTGCCGTCAGGCCGCGGGCGAGGGCTGCGCACCGTTGGGCATAGCTCGCCGTTGCCCGCTTGCGCACGCGGCGATACGAGCCGTCGGAAACCATCGTCCCGACGATGCAAGCCGTGAAGTGATTCACTCCTCCCCCCGAGTCGAGCACTCCCGAGTCGGAGATTCGCCGGGCCATCCCGGCCGGAGCGGCCAGGTAGCCCAGTCGCAGACCGGGGCCGATTGTCTTGGAGAACGAGCTCAGCCGTACCACGCCCGCCCCATCGGCGAGGGTCCACATCGATGGCGGCACGCCCGCCCCGGGTGCTTCACGCCACGACAGCTCTCGGTAGACGTCGTCTTCGATGAACGTGAGACCGTGCGTCGCCCCCACGTCGATCAATGCCGCCCGCCGTTCGAGTGACGCCGTGGCGCCTCGCGGATTGTTATGGGTCGGCACGCTGTAGACGAACCGCAACCCCCGGTTCGACGCGGCCTGCGCCGCCACGTCGGCCAGTGCTTCGGGCATCATCCCCTGCTCGTCGCAGCGGACCCCGACGACATTGACCGGATGGTCGGCAATGATCCGCAGCGCCAAGAAGTAGGTCGGTGACTCCACCAGCATCACATCGCCCGGGTGGCTGAACAGCCCGAGGATCATCGAGAGTGCCGACGAATTTCCCGAAGTCACGACCAACTCGTCGGCATTGGGTTGGCGTTCGCCGATCGTCGGGAGATAGTCGATCAAGGCCTCGGTCAACGGGGCCGGCCCCGCCGCGAAGCCATAGGTCAGCGCCTTCCACCCGTGGCGGCGCAGCATCGCCTCGGTGGCCGCGGCGACCTCGTCGACGGGGAGCAATGTCGGATCGGGGTGACCCCAGGTCAAGTCGATGACGCCGGGCTCCTCGACGTACTGAAGCATCGGCAGCCCCGGTCGGCGCGCCTCGCCGTGCAGCAGGTCGATCCCTCGTATCCCGGTCATGGCCGGAGGCTCGACACAACCACGGGCGGGCGGAAGTGGGCTTGGTACAGCTCGGGGTCAAGGTCGGCGATCGGCGCGTAGTCGTCGAAATCGAGCGGTTCGAAGCCGGAAATCCGCAGTTGGCGACACGCATCGGCGAGTTGAGGGTCGCCCAACGCCGCAACCAGCGCACCGCGTAGGGCCGCGATGTCTGCATCGGCGAGGGCGAGCGGGGCGATCAGCGGGAGACTGGGCACGAGGGGTCCCCGTCCGACCAGGTGCAACCCCCTGACTAGCTCCGGAGCGCTGCGAGCAATGTGGGCGAAGCTCACGGCGTCGATCGCGGCCAACTCGGCTCGGCCCTCCTGCAGCGCAACAAGGCTCTGGCGGTGCGCTCCACTCCAAACGACCGGGCCGTACCCCGGGACCGCACATCGCAAGCTGACCCAGCCCGACAGGCTGTCGGGATTGTTGACGGCGACAGTCGCACCGACGAAGTCGGCGACGGTACCCGGTCGCGTGGCGACGATCGCCGAGCGATAATGAGCCCCCTGGGCGCCATCGACGTCGTATGTGAACGATCCGAGCACTCGCACCCGTCCTGCCAACGCGGTGACCAGCGGCCAGCCGCACGTTTGTGCCACGAACATGTCGGGTGACGCCCACAACCCGGCGACATCGTCGGTCCAGGTCAACTCCGCTGGCATCAGCTGAGCCAGCAAAAGCTGCGCCGGCAACGACCGACGGTCCGCCGCAACCCCCTTGACGATGCCGTCCCACAGCTGTTGATACGCCTCGCGCAGATGGGCAAACGGATACATCGCCAAGCTCGCCTGTCGCATCAGGTCGCCTCCCCCGCGCTTCGCCCGGCCAGCAGGGCGTCGATGCGATCGTTCACGGTCTCGACCACCTGCTCGTCCACCGAGACATCCCGTTCGGCTTCCGCGAGTTCGCTTCGCATCAGCTCCAACGTCTCGATCACGACGGCATGGGCCTGCCTCTCGTTCAGTCGGACCTTCCATGTCGCCGCTTCGCGTACCAAGTCCTGCGTCGTCACCGTGTGGACCGATGACACTCCATTGATCCACATTGCTGGATCGACAGGGTGACCAGGCCGAATGACGTGGCAGGCCACGTCGTACAGTGGCGCAAGTCTCACTTCACCGCTCTCATCGTGCATCAGGTTGAAGTTCTTGCCGTACAGTGACGCCGTCAGGTCAGGCCCGGGCATCGGAGCCCACGTCGCCGACTTACATGATTCGAAAGTGGGTCGGCGTACTGATTCCACTACGCAGTCGATCATGGCTCGACGCGGGTGAGCAGCGGGTGCTCGGGCTGGCAGAACGGCCGGACCAGGTAGCGCCCGATCAGCTCACCGTAGTGGCGGTACCAGCCGGCACCGGCCGCGGCGATCTCGTCGGAGCCCATCTCCGCGTGCAACTGCTTGAGCCGATACCAGGCGACGCCCGGGCGGGCGTGATGAGTGTGATGGAGGTTGTTGTTCAGGTACATCAACCCGAAGAATCCGGCCGAGCGGACGACGGCGGAGCGGCTCATACCGTTCAACACCTGATGGTCGCCGTTGATCGGCCGATGCTCGGCGAATGATCGCAGCATCGTCAGCGACATTCCGAGGTAGCAGAAGCCGATGAGGTACTGCCACACCGGAAAGCCGATCCAGCCGAACACCAGCCATGCCGTGAGGGTTGCTTCGAAGATGTGCGAGATGAGGTATGGACGAGCAGTTGCGTCACGCCGGAACTGAGTGACCTCGTAGCGCCCGTACTTGACCATCGCGAGCGCCGGGCCGATAGTAAGGCGGCCGAGAATCGTCCGGTTGATCACGGTGATCCGCTGACCGACCGGACTCATCGTGTCCCAATCCTGGGGCGTGCAGTAGAAACTCTCGGGGTCGATTCCGGGCATCGTCAGGTCCGAGTCGTGGTGGGCCAGGTGCGACCGGCGATACCGCTCGAAGGGCACCCACAGGGCGAGCGGCAGCGGGACCGCCAGCCGGTTGAGCATGGTCGAGGGGGTCGGGTGACGATGGATGACCTCGTGCTGCAACGAACCGAACCACGCGCCAAGCACTGCAAGGAGCGGCACCATCAGCCAGGGCGGGATCGAATCGTGGGCGAGCAACAGACCGACAATCGTGCCGTGAACCACGATTGCAAGCACAACCGTCTGCCACTCGACCCGTCGACCCCCGCCCACCGTCACACTCCTGTCTCGTCGCATCTACTGGTTGACGCTGAGCACTCTGCCAGATCTGCTCCGTGACGTCGTCATCCATTTGCGCACAACCTGGTGCACATGCGAGCGAATCAACCCCATATGTGGCGAATCCGCAACATCGCCCCCGTACGCTGCGCCAATGATCGAGCGAAGGGGCCTCTTGGCGACGTTTCGTGAGCGACTCGAGCACGTGGTGTCGACCAGCGGTATCTCTCGTGGCCAGTTCGCCGCCGCCGCGCAGCTCGACCGATCAACGCTGTCGCAGCTGCTCTCACCGACCAACCGCCGACTCCCCCGCTTGGAGACCTTGGTGTCCGTGGCGTCCTCGCAGCAGCTCTCGATCGATTGGTTGGTGGGGTTGTCGAACACCGGGCCGGTGCAGGCCGAGGTGGTGCCCGAGACGATGTCGATCGAACGCGACGCGCTGACCCACAACGACGAGCGACTGATCCGCTGGTTGCAGGACGCCATCGGGTACAAGATCCGCTACGTCCCGTCCACCCTCCCCGACCTGCTGAAGACCGACGCCGTGATCCGCCACGAGCTCGGCCATTTCGTCGCATCTCGCCCCGAGCAGAAGATGGAGACCGCCGCGGCCCGCCTGGCATGGACCCGTCGCCCCGGCACCGATCTGGAGTGCTGCAGCTCGATCCAGTCGATCCGCGGCTTCGCCGCCGGAGAGAACATCTGGGGCGACCTGCCCCGCCCCGTTCGCCGACAACAGCTTGAACACATGGCCGAACTGACCGGCGAGTTGTACCCGACGCTGCGGTGGTTCCTGTTCGATGGGCTCCAGCGTTACGCCGCCCCGATCACCATTTTCGGACCTCAACGCGCTGCCCTCTACGTCGGCCAGATGTACCTGGTGCTCACGTCGGCCGACCACGTCTCGACGTTCACCCAGCACTTCGACGATCTCATCCGTGGCGCCGTGATGCAGCCTCCCGACGTCTCTGGGTTTCTCAGTAACCTGGCCGACGGCCTGCGGTAAGTCAGCTACCGGGCGCGAAACGTCATCGGCAGCTGTCGTAGCCCATGGAGCACGTAGCTCGGTTCGTAGGCCAGCTGCGCCCCCTCGGCAAGACGGATATCGTTGAGGCGGGCCAGCAGCGTTTCGAGGGCGATTCGACCCTCGGCTCTCGCCAACGCGGCGCCGATGCAGTAGTGCTCCCCGTGGCCGAAGGCGAGATGTTTCATCGTGTTCGTGCGGGTTGGGTCGGGCGTGTCGGCATCGGGAAACAGCGTCTCGTCACGATTGCCGGCCACGTAGGCGAGCATCAAATGTGACCCGGCAGGTACCGCGACGCGGCCGACCTCGGTGTCGACGAGCGCCGTGCGATACAACCCCTGCACCGGAGCTTCGAGCCGGAGCGCTTCTTCGACGAACCCGGGGATCAGCGACGGGTCGTTGCGCAGGCGGTCCTGCAACTCCGGTCGCTCACACAGGATGCGGATCGCCGAGGTGATCAGCTTGGTGGTGGTCTCGTTGCCCGCCACAAGGAACTGATTGAACATGCCGAGCATCTCGCGATCCTCCAGCGGGCGACCGTCGAGTTCGGCCTGGACGACATCGCTGATCAGGTCGTTTTGCGGGTTCGCCCGCCGTTCGGCGATCTTGGCGGCGAAGTAGACGAAGAACTCCGACTGGCTGATCAGCATCGATTTCAGCTGGTCGGGCGACATCTCGTGATTTCCGATCGCCGCGACGAAGTCGTCGGACCACGTCTTGAACTTGGGTAGATCGTCATCGGCGACCCCGAGTGATTCGGCGATGATCGTCAGCGGCAGCAACACCCCGAACTCGTGAACCAACTCGACCTCGCCACGATCAATGAACGCGTCGACCAACGTCTCGGCGACTTCACGGACTCGTGGTTCGAGGGCCTTCACTTTCGGTGGGGTGAATGCCCGGTTGACCAGCTTGCGTTGGCGGGCATGATCGGGTGGGTCGGCATTGAGCAGCACGCGCACCTGGCCACGCTGGCTCTTCATCGACGAGGCCAACTCCGGGTCGTCAGCAAGCAGCGCCTGCAACGTCTCCATCTGCTGTCGGGCAAGCACCGGGCCCGTCGGCATCATCGACGAGAAAATCTCGGGGTGCCGTGAGATATGGACGATGTCGGCGTACCGGGTGACCACGAAACACTCGATGTCGGTGATGTACGCCAACTCCTCCTCGTCGCGCAGCCGCTGGTAGTGGGCGTGCGGACAGCCCAACGCCTCAGGATCCAGATGGAACAAACGGGTGATGTCATCGGCAGCAGTCCCCATGACCGGAGCGTAGATCGCCTCCCGAACCAACCAGACCTCGGAACCGACTCAGCCCGCGGCGCGTTTGCGGGGATCGGACGGGAAGGCGCCGGCGGCGACGATGGCGGCCGAGACCCGCTCGGCGGTAGCGACCACCGAGTCGAGTTGGTCGCCGAGGGCGTTGACCAGCGAGTGCTGCGAGAGGTCGGTTGCGGCCTCGATCTCGTCGCGAGCGGCGCGCCCGATATCGGTGAGTCCCGGAGCGGTGAGGTCGGCGTCGAGCCAGCCGCGGGCGGCCAAGCGGGCCCGAGCGACGGAAACGGCATCGGGTCCGTAGCCACGGGTCGCGGTGTACGCGCCGATCGGGTAGCCCAGCCACAACTCGGTGACGATTGACATCTCCACCGGACCGAGCCCGGCTGCGATGCACGCCGCAAGGTGCCCGTCGCCGCGATGTTCACGCACCAACTCCGCCCCGCGCCACAACCGGCCGAGTGTCGACCCGGGCAGCGGCAGATCGCGCAGGCCGCTGAACAGCGGACGAGCCGTCGCATCGAGTTGCCCAGCTGCGGCCACGAGCGCGTCGGCCGCCGAACGGATGGCATCATCGCTGGCATCATTGGTGGCAATGATCGCGGTCAGCGACTCGATGGCCCCGGCTTCCCGGGCGGCAAGCACCTCGTCGCGGCTGATCGCCGCTCGCCCCATCGACAGCATCAGGCCCAGGAACGTCGGCTCAAAGACTCCGAACGCCGCGGCGACGACACCCGCGGTCGGCTCGCCGAGGGCGGCCGCCCGACCCCACACGTAGCCATCGAGAAATCCCAAACCGTGTGGTTCGAGGCGGTCGTGCACGGCCTCGGCCCACCAACCCTGGGTCGCAACCGGTTCCAGCGCATCGCGCAGTCGGCGAGCCGGCGTGGTCGGTACCACGGGCGCGGCAATTACCTCTGCGGAGGGCACGAGAAAGACAGCGGCGATATCGGCGAACTTCACAATCGCCGACCGTACCGCACGACCGTGTGCCCAGAACGGGGTGCGGTCAGTAGCGGGGCAACCGCGGGGCGTCGTACATCACGTACTCGCCCTCGTCGGCGAAACGCTCGATACCCCGCTTCAACCCGTCCTCGTCGAGCGAGATCCCCAGTCCCGGGGTCGTCGGGATGACCACCTCACCATTGCCGACGGTGAATGGTCCGCCCTCGATGACATCGTCGGGGTACCACCGCAACAGCGACTGGCTCGGTTTTGAGACGTATCCGGCGACGGCGGCGACGTGCAGGCTGGCGGCCGTGGCGACCCCGAGTTCGCCGGAGTAGAACCAGAATCCGATACCCGCTTCTTCGCAGCGTTCGATTGTCGCCATCGTTCCCGAGATGCCGCCACAGGAGGCCACCGACAGCACGAAGGTATCGGGCACCCCACCGTAACGCCGATGGGATTCGAAGTCGGGTTCGTGGCCCGAGAACTCAATCGACGTCGAACGGCGAAGAATGGCCGCGTCGGCAATCGCCTCGACCGGTTCTTCGATGTTGGTCACGCCGAGTTCGGCGAGCTGGGGCAGCACTCGCAACGCCGTATCGAGATGCCAACCCAGGTTGGCGTCGACGCGCAGCTCGCGAGTGTCGCCGATCGCTCGGCGGACGGCGCGCAACATCCGCAGCTCTTGCTCGACGGGCATCGTCGCGACTTTGCCCTCGAAGCCCTGGGCGCCGTGGTCCTCAATCATCCGGGCGCAGTACTCGGCCATCTCCGCGGCTGTCGACTCGCCCTTGTCGATCGCTCCAGGCAGACGGTAGGCGAAGTACTCGGTCACCGGAAGGGTGGCGCGTACCTGGTCACCGAGCAACGCGTGCACCGGCACTCCCTTGGTGTGCCCTTCGATATCCCAGAGGGCCATCTCGACCGCGGCGCGCCAGCGCGCCAGCCCGGCGTTGTTTTGACCGTGATTCGTGGCGTTGATCAGCCCGGGCGCCGACAACTCAAACTTCAACGCACCCACCGGCCGTCCGACCAGTGACGCGCCATACGAGCCGAGCAGTCCAGCATCGTCGGTGCTCGACGTTTCGCCCAGGCCAATCACGCCGTCGTCGGTCGTCACCCGAATAATCGTGCGACTCATCCCGCGATACGTACCGAGGGCGAACAGATAGGGGGCGACCAGCGGGACGTTGACCGGCCACGCTTCGACCTTGGCGATCCGATCCGCACTCATTCGGTTCTCACGAACTCTCTGATCCAGGCCGGAAGCCGCACCGGGCGACCAGCGGTGTCGACACAACCGTGAACGGTCACCGCCGTCGAGCAGACCTCGTCATCGACACAAAGTAGATAGCCGATCTGGAACGTGGCGCGCGTCGCAGACGCCAAGGTGAGGTGCACCTCGACCTCGTCATCGAAGTGCAGCGGCCGCAAGTAGCGCACCGACGCTTCGAGCACCGCGATATCGACGCCTTCGGCCCGCAAGGTCACGTACGGATGCCCCGAGTCGCGCAGAAACTCGACTCGGGCCTCTTCGAGATACGGCAGGTACGCGGCATGGTGGACAATGCCCATCGCATCGGTCTCGGCGAAACGCACCCGCACACGGTGGCGAAAGGCGTAGTCGGCCGGATCAAGTGGGGGCGCGAAGGCAAGACGCACCCCCACACCGTACCCGTCGCGCACCGAACCGTGGTTACGCCCCACCGACGATCCCGAAGACCCGCAGAATCTCGCCAGCGATGAAGTCGGGATCTTGCACCGGTCCGAAATGGCCAAGTTGGTCGTATTCGACCAGTTCGCCGAGCGGAAGGTTCGCCACGATCGATGGGGCGAACAGCGCCGGGCCCATCGCTCCACCCATTCGTCCCGCGGCGATCGTCACCTGCGCCCGGATCGGCGAGACCTGATCGGCAAACAACTTGCTGTTCGCTTCGAACGTGCGCGCCTCGGCCTCCCCACTGCAGGCCAGCCGCACCGTGCCGTCGACCTCGTCGACGAACCCCCAATTGACATACGCCGCTAGGGCATCGGCGCGCAGGATGCTCAACCCGGGCCGGGTCGCGTACCGCATCAAGGCTTCCTCGCGGGAGGCGAACACCTCGCGTCGACGACGGGCCGAACCAGACAGCATGTTCTGCTTCGGATCGAGCCGCATGCCCGTCGGCAGCACAATCGGCTCGTACAAGTAGGCGGCGGTGATCAACTCCGGACGTTCCAGCGCGGCGAGCAGCGCAGCGCAGCCACCCATCGAATGGCCGACCGCCTTGATGCGCTCGAAGCCGAGGTGGTCGACGACCGCGAGCACGTCGTCGCGCATGCCGCTCCAGTTGAAGTCGCCGTCGTCGGGTTCGTTGGTCGCCCCGTGACCGCGCATGTCGAGCGCCCACACCCGGAAGTGGGGAGTCAGCCGGCCGGCCAGCGGGATGTAGCACCGGCCGTGGAATCCGGTGGCGTGGCAGACCAGAAGCGGCTCGCCGTCGCCGCCCAGGTGATGGGCGCGCACGACCACCCCGTTGGTCGACGGCACCTCGATCGTGGTGACGCCGTCGGCATTCGCTTCGCTGATTCGTGCGTTTACTTCGGCACTCATCGGTTCAGGCCTCGTCCGTAGATCCGGGGGAGATCGAGCGAAGTGACGATGCCCGGTGCCGCGTCACAGACCGCCGGAATGGCATTGACGAGGCGCGCTGCTGCGGTGGCGTTGCCGCCTTCGGCCGGGTTGCCGGTGCCGTCGTCGGCCGAGATCGTGACCTCCATCGACGGCCGACCGGTGAACAACACCCGGTGCATGCCCTGCTTGCCAGCGGGTGGAGACGGCCAATCGGGCGCGGCGTCATCGGAGATCCGGGTGATGTGTTCCATCACCAATCGGGCCCGGCCGTCAACGATACCGCGGACCTCGAAGCGCATTGCGCCCTGGGTGCCGGCCTCGAACGTTCCCATTCCGGGCACCTCAATCGTCGCCTCCAACGGACGTCGTTCGGTGTGGACCTCGATGTCATCGAGCTCGATATCAAGACCTTCGGCGAGCAGTCGGAGCATCGGGCCCCAGACCGTCGTCAGTGCCTCGGTCATCAACATCGGTGGAGTCCGGTCGAGCGGCGTGCCGAATCCGACCAGGTCGCGCACCGCATCGGGAGCGTGATAGGTGGCGTAGTTGAAGAACTCCTGGCAGCGGATCTCGTCGATCTGCCCGACCACCCCCGACAACACCAGCGGCAGCAAATCCATCGCCCAACCAGGGTCGATGCCGGTCGCCAGAATGGTCGAGCCGCCCTGTGCGCATGCCCCCTCGACGTACTGGATCAGCTCGGGCGGGGCAGATTTCGGGTGGTAGAGCGGGTACATCCCCGGCGTGACCACGTTGCAGCCCGAGCCGAGGCAACGCAGCATCTCGCCCACCGCCTCCATTGGCCGGAAGTCGCCCGACGAGGTGTAGACGACACAGTCTGGCTGCAACGCAAGCACCGCGGCGACGTCGTCGGAGACCACCACCCCCGTCGACTCGATCCCCGCAAGCGTCCCCGCGTCAACCCCGACCTTGTCGCGATTGGCGACGATCACCCCGACCAGATCAAGGTCCCGATGGCTGACCACCGCACGAATCGCCGGGCGTCCGACGTTGCCCGTTCCCCACACCACCACGCGTCTGGTCATACATCGCCAAGCTACGCGACCCCGGGGCCGGTCTCCCTGGTCCAGCCCCCAAACCCTCCGCCCTGGGCACCGGCCCATGGGCCGGTGTGCAAGAGTGGAACGGTCACAAGCCACGCACACCCTGGGGATTACGAGCGCATGACGACAACCACTACACCGCGTCGATTCGTTCGCGCCGATGGACCCGACAAGGTCACCGGTAGCGGTCGTTACACCGCGGATCTGACGATGACCGGCCAGCTCGCGGCCAAGTTCCGCTACGCCGATGTGGCCCATGCCCGCATCACCCGGCTCGATGTCTCGGCCGCCCGGGCGATGCCCGGGGTGATGGCCGTGCTGACGAATGACGACGTCCCCGACGTGAGGTTCGGTCCGTTCATCCAGGACCGCACGTTGTTCGCCCGGGACGTCGTGCGCTTCGAAGGCGAAGTGCTCGCGGCGGTCGCCGCGCTCACCCCGGCGATTGCGCAGGCCGCCTGCGATGCGATCATCTTCGAGTACGAACCACTCCCGGTGGTCGGTGACATCGAGGCCGCCTTGGCCGCCGACTCTCCCCTCGTCCACGACGACTGGTCGGCGTACGGCGCAGCCGACGTACTCGTGCGCGACCGCAACGACGCCTCGTTCGCATCGATCACCAAGGGAGACGTCGAGGCCGGGTTCGCCGAGGCCGATCACATCGTGACCAGCCGGTACGTCGCCGATGGCTGCCATGCGGCCCCCATCGAGCCGCGCGCGGTCGTGGCCCAGTGGGAGGGCGACAAGGTCACCATCTGGACGTCAACCCAAGTGCCGTTCGACGCTCGCGCGGGGGTGTGTGAGACGTTGGAGTTGCCCTCGAACCGGGTGCGAATCATCGTCCCCCACCTCGGTGGCGGGTTCGGCGGCAAATGCGGCTTCCACTACGAAGCCCACATCGCCGCCCTCGCCCGGGCCACCAAGCGCCCGGTGCGCCTGGTGTTCTCGCGGCGAGAGGAGTTCATCGCCCCCGATCGTCGGCGTGAAGGCATGGTCTTCGAGATCACCTCGGGCGTCCGCAACGACGGCACGATCACGGCCCGCAAGGCGTGGGTTGCCGTCGACAATGGCGCCTACACCGCTGACTCCGGCTTCTTCAGCCAATTGGTCGCCATGCACATTGCCGGGCCCTATGCCATTGCCAACGTCCATGTCGACGCCCACCTGGTGTACACCAATCACCAGCCGTCGGGCTCGGTGCGGGCGCCTACCGCGCCGGGGGCCTGCTGGGCCGTCGAATCGCACACCGACGAGCTGGCCCGGGCGGTCGGCATGGACTCCGTCGACTTCCGCCACCTCAACGCGCTCGACACCGGTCGGGTCGGCCCCAGCGGCCAGACCCACGACGAGATCGGCCTGCAGCAATGCATCGCCAAGGCCGCCGAAATGATCGGCTGGAACGATGATCGGCCCGCCGACGAGGCCGTCGGACTGGCAATCGGCTGGTGGCCGTCGTTCGCCGCTCCGTCGGGGGCCTACGTGAAGATCGACGGCGACGGGGCCGGGCAGATCATCACCGGGGCCCAGGAGTGCGGCACCGGGGCCGTGATGACCCTGCGGCAGCTCGCCGCCGACGAGTTGGGCATGCAGCCCGAAGACTTCCAGCTGATCTACCAGGACACCTCGGCCGCTCCCTACGACATGGGGGCGACCGGGTCGCAGACCCTGTTCAACAACGGCCGAGCGGTGGTCGAGGCCGCCACGGAAATCGGTCGCCAGCTGCGAAATCTCGCCGCCCAACGGTTGGAAGCCAACGTCGACGACATCGTCCTGGCCGACGGAGCCGCGCATGTGGCCGGCACGCCGGCGTTGTCGGTACCGATCGCCGAGTTGGCCGCCGAGGCCGCCGGTGGCGAGTTACTCATCGCCCACGGGTCGGGGGTGCCACCATCGGCGCCGGCCTTGGAGGGTTCATCGTGCGTCGGCGATCTCGGCATGGCTGCTTGGGTGGCCCCGCAGTTCTCGTGTCACGCGGTGCGGATTCGCCTCGATCGCGACACCGGTGTGGTGCGGGTTCTCGACGTCGCTGCCGCCCATGACTCGGGCACGATCCTCAACGAGGTTGGGGCCCACGGCCAGGTCGAAGGCGGCATCTTGATGGGCGTCGGCCAGGCACTCACCGAGGGCACCGTCTACGGCGCCGACGCCCGCCAGCGGAACGCCGCGCTGTTGGAATACAAGCTGCAGACCATCGCCGATTCGCCGAAGGTCACCACCCACTTCGTTCAGATTCCAACGCCCAACGCCGGCCCGAAGGGGGCCAAGGGACTGGCCGAAGCTCCGAACGTGCCGACTGCGGCGGCCATCTCGAACGCCCTCGCCTCGCTGCTCGGCAGCCCGGTGAGGCAGCTACCGATGTCGGCCGAACGAGTGTGGGAGGCGATGCAGTCATGAGCCCTTGCATCCGGGGGCTGCGCCCCCATACCCCATCGTCATTCTGCGCAGGCGGTTCACAGGTGGCGCTCGCTCGCCTGACACGTCACGAGCAGAGCTCATGACGTTTCTGATTGCCACCACCGTTGACGAGGCGGTCGCCGCGATGTCCACCGGATCCCGGCCGATCGCCGGGGGCAGCGACCTCGTTGTCGGCGCCCGTCACGGCAAGTTCGCCCTCCCCACCGACCTCGTCGCCATCGACCGGATCACCGCGTTGCGTCCGATCACCACAAACGCCGACGGCACAGTGCGGGTCGGCGCGCTGGCGAACCACGCTGAGCTGGAAGTGAACGCCACCATCGTCGGCGGCTACACGGCGCTCGCCGACGGGGCAGCGCTGGTTGGCTCTCCGGCCACCCGCCACGTCGGCACGCTCGGGGGCAACGTGATGAACGCCTCCCCCGCGATGGACACCGGCGCACCGCTAGTCGTGCTCGGGGCCTCGGTCGAACTACGGTCGGCCGACGCGACTCGAATCGTCACCGTCGGCGATCTGTGGACCGGCCCGGGGCGTACCTCCGCCGCGGCGAACGAACTGTGCGTCGCCGTTCACCTGCCTGCCCGACCGGCTCACTCGGGCAGTGCCTACCTGCGCCTCGAGTACCGCCGGGCGATGGAGATCGCCGTCGTGGGTGCTGCCGCATCGGTTGCCCTCAACACGGACGGCACGCTCGCCGCCGTCGAAATCGCCCTCACAGCCGTTGCGCCGATGATCCTGGCCGTCACGGGCACCTCGTCGTTCGCCGGGCGAACCATCGACGATGCCCTCCTCGCCGAGATCGCCGAGATGGCGGCCGACCAGGCGACCCCGATCAGCGACGTACGAGCAAGTGATCGCTACCGCCGCCACACCGTCGGGGTGATGGCCCGCCGGGCCGTCGCCGCGGCCGCCGACCGAGCCCACGGTGTCACGATTTCCGTACCTGTCAACCGAGCCCAGGGAATTGGAGCAGCTCGATGAGCACGACTGTCAATCTGCGAGTCAACGGGACGACGTATCCCGTCACGATCGACGAGGGCCGCAACCTGGTCAGCGTGATCCGCACCGAGGTCGGGCTCACCGGCACCAAGGAGGGCTGCGACGACTGCGAGTGCGGAGCCTGCATGGTCCTCATCGACGGCCGGCCGGTCAACTCCTGCTCGTACCTGGCGGTGCAGGCCCAGGACCGCGAGATCACCACCGTCGAGGGCGTGATGAACGGCTCCGAACTGCATCCGCTGCAACGCAACCTGCTCGAGGAGGGCGGCGTGCAGTGCGGCTTCTGTACGCCGGGCATGATCATGTCGGCGACGGCGCTGCTCGCAGCCAATCCGACCCCCTCGGAGGAGGAGGTGCGCATCGGGCTGTCGGGCAACCTGTGCCGCTGCACCGGCTACGCCAAGATTCTCGCCGCCGTGGAGCGGACCGCGACCGAGTCGGCCCAGGAGATGGCGCAGGCGTAGTCAATGGAACGGCGGATTCGGACCACATTGTGGACGATCACCACCCTGGCGGGGTTGACGATCGGAGTGCCGGGCGGGCTGGCCGTCGGGCTGCTCATCCGCGACCGCCAGCCGCTGATCGCGATCATCTGTCTGATGATCGCCGGGTCAGCCGCAGTTGTTCTCACGCGTATTGTGAAGCAACGATCCGACCAGCTCATCCGACCAATCGCCACATTGGCCCGCGCCGCCGACGAGGTGGATGCCGGTCGGCTCCTCCCCCGCCCGGTGCCGACCGACGACCCGTACATCGACCGGATCGCCACCGTCTTGGCCACCGCCAGCGTGGAGCTTGCC
>JANNNL010000272.1:0-6468 GCA_031398525.1 Actinomycetes bacterium
TGGAATGCCGGTCTGTGTGGCCACGTGATCGGCGAGCAGTTCGTAGCCGGTGTTGGAGTAGATCCGGTTGCGGCCCGGTCGGGTGATCTGGATTGGACCGTCGAACGAGTACCCGCCCGCATGGCTGAGGAGTTGACGCACGGTCACCGCAACGCCGGACTCGTTCGGCGGATCAACCAGGCCATCGAGGTCGACCGAGCCGTCTTCGATGGCGATCAGTGTCGCCCAGGCCGTGATCAGTTTCGAGACCGATGCGAGTCGCATCAGCTGGTCGGCCGGTCCACGGCTCCAGACCGTGGCGTTGTCGATGACAGCGGCTGCGGCCACCGGCACCGGCCAGGTATCGATCAACTCCAGCGCACGCATCGCCGTCAGTCAATCAGCGTGAGCACCAGTACAGCGAAGGGGCCGACGCAGCTCAGCCAACCCCGGCGGACCGCATCAATTCGGCCACGCGAAACGACAGGTCGACGCTTTGGCGGCCATTCAGGCGGGGATCGCAGACCGTCTGGTACCGGTCGTCGAGTTGTGAGTCTTCGATAAACTCCGCGCCACCCATGCACTCGGTGACGTTGTCGCCGGTCAATTCGACGTGGATGCCGCCCGGCCAGGTGCCCTCGGCGCGGTGGGCGGCGATGAAACCGGCGATCTCGGAGCAGATGTCCTCGAAGTGGCGGGTCTTGCGGCCACTCACTGAGGTGAAGGTGTTGCCGTGCATCGGGTCACAGGCCCATACCACCGGGTGCCCGGCCTGGCGAACGGCCCGAAGCAGCGGGCGCAGGCCGTCTTCGACCTTGTCGGCCCCCATACGGGTGATCAACGTCAAGCGTCCGGGCACCCGCGCCGGGTTGAGGGCCTCGCACAGTTCCAAGACGAACTCGGGAGACGCTGAGTTCGACACCTTGCAGCCGATCGGGTTGCCAACACCGCGGAGGAACTCAATATGGGCACCGTCGAGTTGACGGGTGCGCTCACCGATCCACAACATGTGCGCCGAGCAGTCGTACCATCCGCCGGTCAGGGTGTCTTGCCTGGTCAACGCCTCTTCATAGCCGAGGAGCAGCGCCTCGTGGCTCGTATACATGTCGACCTCATGCAACGCCGCGGTCGTGTCGGTGTCGACCCCGCAGGCTCGCATGAAGCGCAGCGCCCGATCGATTTCGCTGGCGAGTTGCTCGTAGCGCTGACCTTCGACGCTCGACGAGACGAACTCCTGGTTCCAAGAGTGCACCCTGCTCAGGTCGGCAAACCCGCCCTTGGTGAACGCTCGAACGAGGTTCAGTGTCGACGCCGACTGGTGATACGCCTGCACCAGGCGGTCAGCCGATGGGATGCGGGCGGCCGCAGTGGGGGCCGGGTCGTTGACAATGTGGCCGCGGAAGCTCGGCAGGTCGAGATCGCCGATGCGTTCGTAGTTGGCCGAGCGGGGCTTAGCGAACTGTCCGGCGATGCGCCCGACCTTGACGACCCGTACACCCAGCGAATACGTGAGCACGACGGCCATCTGCAGAATCACGCGCAGCTTCTCGCGGATGTTGTTGGCCGAGAACTCGTCGAAGCTCTCGGCACAGTCACCGGCCTGCAAGAGGAAGGCATTCCCGGCGGCGACCTGGCCCAACGAGGCCTGCAAACTCCGGGCCTCACCGGCGAACACCAGCGGGGGATAGCTGGCGATCTGCTTCAGCGCCGCATCAAGCTCGGCCTCGTCGGGCCATTCGGGCTGCTGGGCGGCATCGAAGCCTCGCCAGCTGGTTGGGCTCCAGGTTCGTGCCATCACCACCAGCCTGGCGGGTGGGACCCATCATCCGCAACGTGATTACCCAGACATCATCGACGCGGCCGGAAAACAGACCACCCCCGATGCCGCAATGGCTCGGGGGCGGTAGTTCGGGTGAGCTGGGGGGTGCCCACCCGCTGGGGGGATCAAGTCGCCGGGTCAGGCCGCAAGAATGCGGACAGCGTCTTCCTTCAGGCCGGCAACGGCCCGACTGACGAGGCGACGAGCGGCTTCGGCGGTGACGCCGAGGTCTTCGCCGACTTCGCGGAAGCTGCGACGCTCACCATCGATGAGCCCGAAACGGGCCTCGATGGCGTAGCGAGCCCGCTTGTCGAGGGTGCCGAGCAGCTCGTCGAGCAGTTCGGTGTCGACCATGGCCATCACGGCATCTTCGGGGGTGCCCTGACCGTTGTCCATCAGGTCGCCGAGGGTGGCATCGCCGTCGTCGCCAACGGTCTTGTCGAGCGAGATGGGGGTGGTCAGGCGGTGCAGTTCGGCGTTCGAGAGGTCGAGAGTTTCGCCGTCGCCCGAGGCCTGGCGCAATGCGGCGCGCAGCGAGGCGGAACGGTCACCCGGGATGCGGATGAGGCTGGCCTTCTGGTCGAGAGCTCGGCCGATCGCCTGGCGGATCCAGAAGGTGGCGTAGGTCGAGAACTTGAAGCCACGGCGCCAGTCGAACTTGTCGACGGCATGCTCGAGGCCGAGGTTGCCTTCCTGGATCAGGTCGAGGAGGTCCATGCCCTGCGGCAACGGATACCGACGGGCGATGGAGACAACGAGGCGCAGGTTGGCGCGGATGAAGCGGTCCTTGGCAGCGGCGGCCGCCTTGACCTCTCGTTGGAGCTCGACACCCGACTCGCCCGAACCGATCTTGAGGGCCGAGGCGCGACCAAGTTCGATCACTTTGGACAGCTGGCGCTCTTCCTCGGCGTTGAGGAGGGGAACCTTGCCGATGTCATTGAGGTAAAGACCGATTGAATCATTCATGGCGTATCTATCAACTCTTCGTAGGGGGACATGATTCCGGATGTCTGGAGTGTCGTTTGACACACCAGCGCCAAGGCGGGGGTACTTGGCGGTAGTACATCACTAGACGTCCGGTCATCGTGGAAATGACGGCGGTTGGCCGTGTTTTTGGGGGCCTAACATGGTACATCAGACCTAGTGACGCGTTACGATCCTGCGGCTACATGGTAAGAAGACGCTTTGGATGGCTCAAAAGTTGCGAATGATCAGCGTGCCGGTTGCCACCTACACTTGGGGTCCGTGCCCTTGACGTCCCGCCGCGGCCTCGGCGTCTTCGGTGGCACCTTCGATCCGCCGCATGTCGGTCACCTGGTCACCGCCCTCAACGTTGGCTATGCGCTCGGCCTCGATGAAGTGCTGTTGGTTGTGGCGCATGTGCCCTGGCAGAAGGAAGGCACCCGGCCGCTGACGCCGTCGGAAGATCGCCTGGCGATGGTCACTGCCGCGGTGAGCGGTGTGGCCGGGCTGAGGGCGAGCCGCCTGGAGATCGACCACGGTGGAGACAGCTACACCGCCGACACCCTGCGCACGCTGCATGAATCGGAGCCCGAGGCGACACTGTTCACCATCCTGGGTGATGACGCCGCGAGCCGCCTCACCACGTGGCAACGGTGGGAAGAAGTGGTCGAGCAATCCCGGTTGGTTGTCGTCGACCGGCCCGGCGAGCCCGTTGACCTTCCCGATGTGGCGGAATGGATCCGTGTGGAGGTGCCTCACCTCGAGGTGTCGAGCACCGACCTCCGGGCTCGCATCCGCGACGGCCGGCCGCTCGACTTTCTCGTGCCGCCCGCGGTGCTCGATGTCATCGCCGAGCGAAACCTCTACGGAGATGCCTCGTGAGCGCCCTCGTCGATCGGCGCCGGCGAAGCACCATCATCGCTGGCCTCGCGGGCATCATCGGGTTGGTAAGTCTTCCGATGCTGAGCATCGCCGCGGCCAAAACCTTGAAGAACTCCAAGGAAGGCAAGGACATCCTTGCTGGTCTGCCCGATCTCATCCTCGTGCCGCCGACGCCCGGGGCGTTGTTTGCTGCGGTCGATGATCAGGGAGTGGTCACCGCAGTCAGCCTGCTGGCGTTGTCGCCGCCCCGCAACGGAGTGGTCAAAGGGGGCACGATTATTCAGGTGCCTGTCGGGGCCAAGACCAACCTTGCCGATGACACCGTCGGCCGGTTGGCCGACGCGTACACCAGCGGTGGACAGACCGGGCTGGTCGAAGCGGCCGAAGGCCTGCTCGGCGTGACCATGCTCACATCCATGGTGGCGGGGCCTGAGGGCATTACTGCGTTGCTCGCGCCCTATGCACCGCTCGATGTGAACCTGGCCGCCGACGTCGTGACCACCGACGCTGCGGGTGTCGAAAAAGTCGTCGCCCCCGCCGGAACCGTCTCGGCCGATGCGACAATCCTGGCCGCGATGCTGACCGCTCAGCAGGACGGCCGGCCTGAGTCGGAACGTTTCGGGCGAATTGGCGATCTATGGTCGACGATTGCGCTGCGGGTCGGACCGGGCATCGGTACTCCGATCACAACCCCGGCGGCAACTATCGGCACGGCAGCCCCGACTCCGACCGCCGACCCGGCGGCAGACTTCGCTACGTTCTGGCAGGCGTTATTCGCCGGTGAGACCCACGTGTACCGGCTGAACTCCACGCCGGTGACGGACCCGGTGGTCAACCCGACCGGCATCGATATGGTCGATTTGAACCTTGCAGAAGTGGTCCACGTCACCGCCACGGTGTTGCCGAGTTCGGTATCACCGGCTTTCTCGTCGATCACGTTTTATGTGCGCAGCCCGTTGGGCGACAGCCGCCTGACGCTCGAGGCGGTCTCGCGGCTGGTCTTCAGTGGGGCGAATGTGGTGCTGGTGAAGGAAGACACGTCGTTGGAAACCCCGGAGCTCAATACGATCTCCTACATCGATCCGTCCGACGGCGCTCAAGCCGAGGCATTCATCAAGACTCTCGGCGCCGGGTACACCATCGTCCCAGCCGAGCAACGCATCGACAATGTCGACGTCGTGCTGACCCTGGGTGAACAGTGGCGCACAGACGCCGATCTCGAACGATTGAACGTGGCGACCACCGTGGCGCCGCCTGCGACGGAAGGTTGACCGTGTCAACAACAGCACAGCCCGAGGCCATCGAAGTGGCACGAGTGGCCGCCACCGCCGCGGATGAGAAGCAGGCCACCGACATCGTCGTGTTGGACGTCTCGCAGATCTTGGCGATCGCCGACGCGTTCGTCATTGTCAGCGCCAACAACCGCCGCCTGGTGCGCAGCGTTGCCGAGTCGATCGAGGAAGAGATCAAGCTGTTCTGCGAGCGGGCCCCGTTGCGGACCGAGGGCCTGAGCGAGCAGCAGTGGGTGCTGCTCGACTACGGCGACGTTGTCGTCCACGTCTTCTCCGACGAGATGCGGGCCTTCTACGAGATCGAACGGCTCTACATGGACGCCCCGAAGATCGACTGGGCCGTTCAGGCGTCGTAGCGTTTCAGTGTCGGATCGTCGTGTTTCGGCGTCGCTGTTGTCACTCCTCGTGACGCCTGACACCCCGGCGTGTGACGGCTAGCGCATCAGATTCGGGATCTTCACTCGTCGTATTGGTGTTGAGTGGAGATGACATGACAACGACGATGCTCAGTGGAGCCTTCAAAACGAGCGAGCTTCCGAAGCTCGCAGCCGAGCCGGTCACCGTGACCGTCTCGCGTGCGGTGGTGCCTGGCCGCGAGGTCGAGTTCGAGAATTGGGCGGCCGCGATGGCTGGTCGTCTCGAAGCGTTCCCCGGCAGCCTTGGTGCCGGCGTGCTGCGCCCGGGGGTCGAGGGCGGCGACTATCACCTGATCTTCCGGTTCACCGATGCCGTGAGCCTGCGGATGTGGGAGCGCTCCCCTCAGCGGGCCGTGCTGTTGGCCGAACTCGATGGGGTGGTCGCCGAGACCCGCGTCCAGCGCACCGTCGGCGTCGAGGAGTGGTTTGAGCTGCCCGATCGGGCCGAGCCGTCTCGGGCCCTGTGGAAGCATGTGTTCGGTGATGTGGCGTGGGTCTTCCCGGTTGCCCTGGCCAGTTCGATCGTCGTTGCGCCGTACCTGACCAAGTTGCCGATCGAGTTGCGAACGCTGGCATCCGCAGGCCTGATCACCCTGGTCATGCGCACCGCCGTCGGCCCGGTTCGCAAGCGAGTACGTGACCGCCGAAGCTTTGGCTGAGCGTCTCGGCCGCCGAGAATCTCGCTGCTGAACGGCGGTTTGTCCGTCGAGACGTTTGGAGCATCGGGACCTCGCTGATAGCGTTCCCGACTCGTACGGGGCTGTAGCTCAGTTGGCAGAGCGCTTCCATGGCATGGAAGAGGTCAGGGGTTCGATTCCCCTCAGCTCCACGTATGTGATGTCGCGAGACATCGGCAAGACCCGAACCCTTATTGGGGTTCGGGTTTCTTGTTTTTTTGGGGCCCGTAGGGGCGTGATGGTCCGCCGCGTTTGGCGCCGGTGCCGTGGTAGCGCTGGTCGGGGTTGATGGTGAGGGAGCGGAGGATCTCGCCGGTGGCGACGTGGATGACGCGGATGTTGTAGCCGTGGATGAGGGCGATGACGCGGGTTCCGTCGAGTGTTCGGGTGAGACCGATTTTGTGGAGTTGGCCGTCGATGCGGATGGTGATGCGGCCGTT
>JANNNL010000279.1:0-3899 GCA_031398525.1 Actinomycetes bacterium
GGAGTTGACTCGTGGATGGTAGTAGCGGGTGAGGTCACCCTCGGGCGACTCGATCTTGATCACCTCGGCCCCCAAGTGCGCGAGGTTCCGCCCGCAATGTGGCCCCGCCAACACCCGAGACAGGTCGAGTACTCTCACGCCGGCTAACGGCCCATTCCGCCGTGGATCGCCGGTCGTCGAGGTCACGCTCACATCACTCACTTCGCAATGTTGCCCGATGGTCACTGCCGTTCGTGCGCGCTGGGTTGCTCGCCACGCTACGCAGCGCACAGGAACGCGCCCTGCTTCACGCAGTACCGTCGCCGGCATGGGGAATCTGCCGAGCTATGACGAGTTGCCGCTACGGGCGGGGTATCGGGCGAGTTGGGGACTGTGGGGGCCGGAGGGAACGGACTACTTCGGGTGTCTGAATCTGCTCACGGCTGAGCGGGCCGCTGCGGCCGCGCAGACCGTGCAGCGAGGCGCAACGTTTCCGATGAACTGGGACGCGTCGTTGCCGGCGCCGCCGCTGTTCGGGCGCTCGGGGTTTACCCACGAGGTCACCGGTGACGCCCGGTCACGGGGCCACGACGACGTGCTCCATGGGTGGAACACGCAGTCGTCGTCGCAATGGGACGGGTTCCGCCATATCCGCAACCTTGACGTGCTGGAGGCGGGTCTGGGCACCGGTCACTACGGCGGGGTGCCTGACGAGGAGCACGGGATGCACCATTGGGCGCAGCGGGGCCTGGTCGGGCGGGCGGTGCTTGCCGACATCGGCCGGTGGCGCGAATCGATCGGGCGACCACTCAACTGCGGCGAATCCGACATCATCGAACCCGAGGAGATCGGCGAATGCCTCGCCGCCCAGGGCACCGAGGTACGCGAGGGCGACGTGCTGCTCATCCGCACCGGGTGGATCTCGTGGTATCTCGAACAACCGCCCGAGGTGCGCGAACACATCAGCGACCGCTCACGAATGACGGCGACCGGCCTGCGCGGCAGCGAGCGGACGGCCGAGGTGTTGTGGAACATGCACATCGCCGCAATCGGCATGGACAACCCGGCGATCGAGGTGTGGCCACCCCCGGCCGCCGACGAGCCGCAGGGTGAGCGCGAGCGGATATTCATCCACTTCCTGCTGCTGCCGATGCTCGGGCTTCCCCTTGGCGAACTGTGGAATCTCGACCCGTTGGCCGCGGATTGCGCGGCCGACGGTTGTTACGAGGGCTTGTTCACCTCGGCTCCGCTCAACATGCCCGCCGGTGTCGCCTCGCCGCCCAACGCCATCGTCGTCAAGTAGCCGCCGGCTCACGTCTCGAGTCGTCGTCAGTTGACCTCGCAGCTGAGCGAGTCGGGGGTCAACCACTTGACGACCTCGGCGATTGCTGCGGCGTTCTCGGGCACGGCGAGTTGCCCGGCGATGTCGTCGACAGCCTCGCGCGACAGCGACCAGCCGAGAGGTGCCTGAACGCCAGGATGGGCGAACAGGGAGAGCCGGGTGAAACGGTCGGTGACCGCTGCGCCGGTCGAGTCGAGGACCTGTACCCCGGGGCCGAGGTCGCGGGAGAACTGGTTGGCGGCTTGTTCGATCCACCCGGCGTCGCGGCTACCGAACACGGCGGCCGCGCCGGTGAGGGGGGCGAGCAGTTGGCCGAGCCGCCCGGGGGCCGCGGTCGCGTTGCGGTTGCGGTAGCCGTTGTCGATCTCGATGAACACCGGGACGATGCAGGTCGGCATCGTCTTGTTGTGTTGAGCGACCAGCGGTGCGACCTCCGACCAGGTTTCCAACAACGCACTGGCTCCGGTGTTGTCGCGGTATCCCCCATCGGCGATCGCCAGTGGTGGCAGATCGGTGCGTGGGCAGGTCTTGCCGCGATCGGGGGCGCTGGGAAGGTCGCCGGTGGGTGAGACGAACGGGAAGCGGGCTGACAAGAACGCGGCGGTCGACAAGCGCACGTCCTCGGTCGCGCAGAGGTAGTCGGCGAGGTCGCGATTGACGGCCAGCGCGGTACGGGCGAGTGGGGTGTCGTCGAGGCGTTGACGACGGCAATCGAGCTCGGCATCAGTCAGCTGGGCCGAGTCGACGGCCGGGTCGCTGCCATCGAGTCGGGAGAGATTGACGCGGCACGAGTCGCGCAGATTCGTCCCGTTGAGCATCAGCAACGGTCCGGTCCACTGCTGGGTTGCACCGAGGACCCCGGCGATCGCCGGGTTCGGTGTCGGCGCGCCGGTCGCCGGGTCGGCAGTAACGTCGTCGGCCCAACGCCGCTCCCAGGAACGCTCGATGACCTCGGCGCGATCCATGTCGGGCGAGAGGTGCAGGAAGGTGTTCGGGGCTTCGACGAACAGTTGCCAGGCGAGCGACGGCGACAGCAGATCACCGCCGAGTTGGCGGGCGACCCACCCGTCAGCGGGGCCGGTCGAGTGAAGCTGAGCGGTGGTCGAGGCGATCCCGACGCTGCCCCCGGACGCCCCGCTGAGGGCGAAGACGTTGGCCCAGTTGTTGGGGAGGGTCGAACCCTCACAGACCTTGATGTCGATGCGGGCAAGTAGGCAATCGAGGGCCAACGAGGTGAAGCTGGCAGCCCGGATGCCACCTCCGGCGGCGGCGACGAACACCATCGGGACGGCCGGTTTGCGACCAGCAACAGTTGGTGCCGCCGTGGTCGCCCCGGTTGCGTCGGTCGCGTCGGTCGGGGCCTCCTGCCCGAGCCCCGCCGCTTTGGTCCACTCCGTGAACGCGCCGGTGGCGGTAAACGTTCGCTCCCCCGTCTGCGGAGGGCTCTCGATCGTACGAATCTCATGAAAGTCGCTGCCAACGAGCGACGATGCGCCGCCCCACAGCAGAATCGTCGTCACGATGGGGATTCGTCGAATACCGAGCAGTCGCAGTGCCCCCGGGACTGGCCACCGCTCGGTGATATACGAGAGCCCCCCAATCGCAACGGTCAGGCCGGTGAGGAAGGCGGGGAGCAGGCCGTGCACACCGAGGAACCGCCCGATCGTCCACGGATGGAACCACGTCCACACGATGATCACGGCCAGCAGCGCGACCGAGCCGACCAGCCACGTTCGGAACGCAGTGTCGAATCGGCTCAGGTCGGAGCCAACCCCGAAGAAGGTGGGTCGACGAGACATGACATACAGCACGCAACCAAGGGTCATGACGACCAGGCAGACCGGCGCCAGGACCATCGATCCCCCGGGACTGATCGCCTCGGGGACGGCGGCGCGCAGAATCGTTCGCCCCAACACGATGTACGGCAGAAATCCGAGGAGTGACGGCAGGAACGGCGAGGGCCCGGTCGGCAGCAGCATCACGGGCCCGGCGGCAGGCTCGGCGACCTGCTCCTCGGCGGCTGGCTCGGCGGCGGCTGGCTCGGCGGCGGGCTCGGTCATGGTGATCGGAATCTGGGACGTGATCTCGGGTCTGGCCGCGACCGCAGAGTCTGACGATGGTGCGGTGGGGTCCTCGGCGATCTCGGGGGGTACGACCATCAGCAGCAAGGCGTTGAGCGCGGCGACCACCAGCGTAATGAGACCGAGCATGCCGATTCCCCCACCCCAGTGGCGAATGCGCTCCACGCCGAATCCGGCGACGGCTAATGCGGCTCCGGCTCCGGCCAATCGTCTGGTCAGCCGCCACTCCGACACCGGTCGTCCGGGTGGATCGCCGGCCCGGCCGACCCGTCGGCCGATCACGAATACCGTCGCCGACAGCCAGAAGACGGCGAGCACGGCGACGACTATCAGGCGGGGCGAATGGCTCCACAGTCGGATTGCGTCCGCTGCCTGCTCGCCTGGGGGACCGACGTTGAAGATGACGGTATAGAGCGCAATCACGGCGATCAGCACCCGGTATGGCGAACCGCTGGCGAGGAACCCGACGCCGGGCCCGGCCTGCCGGCGGGCGTTGC
>JANNNL010000304.1:0-2642 GCA_031398525.1 Actinomycetes bacterium
GCCGTCGTGCAGCCCGAACACACTGGCAGCGTTGAAGGACGCCTATCCGACGGCGCGCATGATCGTGGTCGAGCTCGAAGACTTCGACAACAAGATCGAATTCGGTGGACCGGTCACTCGCCTACGCAAGGCCGGCGCCGATGCCTATCTCACCGCCGACAGCCTGGAAGACCTGGCCCACCAACTGACCACCCGCGAGGCCACCGAACCGCGCCCGCTGCTGGACCCTCCGTCGACCATCGAGCTGGACGAGGCCACCATCGACGACATCATCCTGGGCCGGCTCGAGGAACTGTTGCTCCGACGGGCGACGACCATCGCCCGAACTGCGAGTGACGACGCAACCTGAGCCAGCGGTGCCATTGGCAGATCTGGACGACGGATCGCCATTGCTACGATGGTAGCAACGTGGGTAGCATCTTCGTATGAAGGTCAGCGTCAGTCTTCCCGATGGCGATGTCGAGTTCCTCGACAGCTATGCCCAGCGCGAGGGCTTCGCCTCCAGGTCGGCAGTCCTCCACAAGGCCGTCCGACTGCTCCGGGCGTCGGAGTTAGGCGGGGCGTACGAGGACGCGTGGGCGGAGTGGGAAGCAAGCGACGACGGCGCGCTGTGGGAAGCCTCGACTGCTGACGGGCAGGATTGATGCGACGGGGCGAGATTCGCCTGGTCGACCTCGAACCCGCCCGAGGTTCCGAGGCAGACAAGCAACGACCTGCCGTGATCGTGAGCAATGATGGCGCCAACAGCACCGCTCACGGGCTCCGTCGGGGTGTAGTCACGGTCGTCCCGGTCACGTCGAACACCAAACGCGTGTACCCGTTCCAGGTGCTGCTTCCAGCCGACGCCACCGGACTTGTCGCCGATTCCAAGGCGCAGGCGGAACAGGTGCGCTCGATCGCTGTCGAGCGAATCGGTCGACGGGTTGGGCTGATGACCACTGAGCTCCAAGCAGATCTCGACGAGGCACTCCGGCTCCACCTCGCCCTTTGACCGGAGTAGCCCGCCGCGATCCGATGCACAGGCAGATCTGGCGCTACCGCCGAATGGATCTTGTAACTGAGCGTCTGTTTTCCCAGCGGCATCTGGTCGAAGCCAATGCCGGATGAGAACGACGGTCTGATTTGGCCCCACTTTGGGGTGTCGCGACGGTCCGAATGCCCCGTCGTCGCTCATGGTGCGACCACCATCGGGAACGCAGAACGTCACCAGCGCATCACGGCAGTTCGGGCGCGCCTTCGACCGGCACGTCTGCCGTGGTCCCGGCGAGCGCGTCAGCGCTCAGTCGTCGCGGGCGAATGTGCCTGGCATGTCGCGACGCGTGTGCAAAACGCGCCAGACGTCGATGCTGTCGCCCAGCGGCACGTAGAAAATAACGTATGGGAATCGCCTCGGGCCCCACGCACGCAGTTCGGGAATGCCGAGTTCGTAGACGAACCGCAGTGAACCCGCATTCGGTGAACGTGTGATGTGGTTGATCCCGCCCTCGAGTGCGTCGATGAAGGCCAGCGCAACAGCGTCGCCGGCCTCGTCGCGCAGGTAGGCGATCGCCTCGTCGATGTCCAACGCCGCGCGTAAGCGCAGCTGCGCCTGGCGTTCCGGCATATCGCTCAGTCCGTCGAGTGGACTCGCGCCCGCAGCGCCGAGAAGTAGCCCTGATCCGCGATCGGTCCGGTCGGTGAGGAAGCGCCGTCGAGGAGCAGCGCGCGCAGCTGTTGGCGGTCCTGTTCCCGACGAATGAGGTCTCGAACGAACTCGCTCGTCGATCCGTAGCCGCCACGCTCCGCCTGCGCGTCGACGAACGCCTTCAGCTCCTCGGGCAGCGACACGTTCATGGTCGTCATGCCTCTGAGCGTAGACCTCGTTGGCAAAGTTTGCCATCGCGACAGCCCGCCGGTTTGCAGCGTCTGTGCTCGCCAGGCTCGCCGTCCGGGTAGTGAGATCCGAGCGGGGCGAGGGCGGGCGGGGAGGGTCAATCCGGCTCGGATGATCCGCGCGATGCAATTGCTCGAAGGTAGGTGAGCACGGCATCGTCCTGACCGGCGGTAACCAATGCCAACGCCAACTCCACATCGGGGCGACCGGCCGTATCTGGTGACTCGGCAGCGACGAGCAGCTCGCCGGCCGCGGCTTGTGCGTCGCCACGACGCAAGAAGATCGTGCCGCGAACGATGTGAGCGTTGTGCAGCAAGTCATCGTCATTCCAGTGATCACCATCGACCGTTTCGGCAGCGCGGATCATCTCATCAGCTGCCGCGAGATCGCCGTGCTCGTCGCCTTCGCGAAGTAGGTAGTGGCCCTTCAGGGGGTCGATCGGCTCAAGTTCTGGAGAGTCACGTTCCCGAAGGAACTGGTAGGTCATCACGGATGATCATGGGACGAATCGAGGGCCGACCGGCGCGGGATGTGGTGTTGGGTGCTCTCCGTGAGACTGAGTCGAACCTGAGGACGCGGGTCACTCGGTTCTACCGTCGGTAGCGCGTACCGATCACCCGTACAACGGCAGTTATGTCTCGCCCTCCCTCGTCGTGGGTAGGTACAGCACTATGGAAGAAGAGCGGAAAATGGACCTCTGGAACAAGTTCATCAAGCGATTCACGACCTACGACCGTACGTACGCCTTGATGGTCGCCGTGGGCGTTGT
>JANNNL010000385.1:0-2809 GCA_031398525.1 Actinomycetes bacterium
CGTTCAACATCCGGGAGCTTCGAGAGCGCCGAAACTGGACGCAGCAGTACGTCGCTCAGAAGCTGAGCATGCTCACCGGCCACCAGTTACCGCAGGCGTCGATCTCTGCAATGGAGCGAGGGTTCGATGGTGAGCGCCGCCGCCGGTTCGACGCCCACGAGCTGTACTTGTTGGCGCTCGTGTTCGATGTGCCGATCACGTACTTCTTCTTGCCGCCGCCCGAGACAGGCTTCGAGGAGTTAGTCGACAGCGGTCGACCCGTCTCGGAGCTGTACCGAACCTTGCTCGGCAGCGACTGGCAGCTCGCTGAGATGGACGAGCGGCTGAGCCAACTGAAGATCAAGAGTCCCGAGGAGGCGGACCGTGCGGTCTCGCTGATCATGGGCGGTCCCGACAACGCTCTGCTCAACTGGCACAAGCACTACCGCACCTGGCGCAAGGAGCGCCTGGAGGCTCTCGTCAAGGAGTACGGCGATGCGCTCGATGACGTTGCCGGGAAGCTCGCCGAATTCGCTGAGGCGATCTCGACGCTCGGCCCTCAGGGCTACTTGCAGTCTCTCGCTCACAAGAAGGGCGAGGACGTCCACGGCATGCCGATACGCCGGCCGGAGGATGTCACCGACGAGGATGCCCGCGAGACGATGGCCAAGATTCGGGCGGATCGAGCGAAGGTCGAGGAGGTCTAACGATGCGCGGCTCGGTGGTCAAGAAGAACGATCACTGGTATGTCGTGATCGAAGACAAGGACCCGACGACAGGCAAGCGCAAGCGCCGCTGGCACTCGGGCTACCGATCAAAGCGTGAGGCGCAGGCGGCGTGCAATGAGCTGGCCGTTGCGATGCAGCGCGGCGAGTACCTGGCTCCGAACAAGCAGACCGTCGGCGACTTCGTCGAGGAATGGCTGGAGACGATCCGGGCGACCGTGCGCATCTCGACGTTAGAGAAGTACTCACGTGATCTCCGGACGCATGTGGTGCCGTACATCGGATTCGTGCCCCTGACGAAGCTCGACGGCGCGAACGGGCTTGTCTCACAAGAGCATCGAGAACGTGGCCATGACGCTCCATCGCCTGCTGAAGGACGCTGTGCGGTGGGGGAGACTCGCCCGCAACCCGGCCGACATGGCAGACCCTCCAAAGCGAACAGCCCATCGCCGTGACATCGTCGTGTGGAGCGCAGCAACACTTCGCCGTTTCCTCGAAGCGACCGCCGATGACGAACTGTTCCCGCTTTGGTTCTTCCTCGCCACCACTGGTACCCGGCGAGGCGAAGCCCTCGGGCTGCGGTGGAATGACACCGACCTCGACACCAAGAAGGTCAAGATCATCCAGACAGTGATGGCCATCGGTTGGGAGATCCACTACGGCCAACCCAAGACCGCCGCCGGTCGCCGCCCGATCGTCCTCGACCCCGGCACCGTCGAAGTGCTGCGAACCCACCGCAAGAAGATGCTCGAACAGCGTCTCCTCGTCGGCCCCGGCTTCGTCGAGCGAGATCTCGTGTTCTGTCAACCCGACGGCGCCCCGTACCATCCCGAGCGGGTTTACCAAGCCTTCAAACGAGCCCTCAAGAAGCACGGCCTCCCCGACTTGCCCATCCATGGTCTCCGCCACACCTGGGCGACCCTGGCGCTGGAAGCCGGCGTCCACCCCAAAGTCGTCAGCGAACGCCTCGGCCACAGCAAGATCGCCATCACCCTCGACATGTACTCGCAATCGGTGCCATCGATGCACGAGGAAGCGGCGAGTGCAGTCGCGGCGATCATCATCGGAGCGGAACAAAGGTAGTGCTACTCATCGCGCAACTCGACGAGCAGCGAGTCGAGCGTGCGTAGTCGAGAAAGAAGTCGTGTGACGATCCTGAGCGCATCGCCAGGATCGGGAGGAGACTGCGCCGCAAATGTGGTGTGAGCAACTTGGCCACGCTGATTTCCGAAGGTCTCAAGGTCGCTGAGCAGCCCAGATGACAGCTGATACTCAGCGAGCCCTGCTGGGAGGAGTAAGAGGAGGGCGTTCTTCTCTTTTATGCCGTGGTTCTTCGACCGAGCGTTGAAGTATCGGGTGCGGCATTCGTCGACGCGCGCTTCTAGCTCCACCGGGCGTTGCTGATTCAAGGCGGTCGTCGGAGGCATCGTCACACCATGGAAAGCGATCAGGCCGAGCACGGCGCGCCGAGGTACCTTGTCTACCTTCCATCGGTTCACGGCGGCGTTGATGACCTCGCCGCCGATGGTCTCAAGGTAGTTTTCGATCTCAGCATGAACCAGCAATCGAAACGCTCGGACGTGATCGTACTCTATTGTCGAGTACAACCCAGTTGGACTGAGCGGCGGAATATATTGCTCCCGCAATCGCCTCACACGTGGTGCCAATGCCAAAAAGGCTGACGAATGCACGCTAGGGATTGATGACAAGGGCGTCAGACGCCACGGTTGACACAAATTTCGCCGGCGCCGTGATCGATACACCTAGAACATTCTGAAGTGTTTCGGCCCACTTTACGAAACGATACGCAGTCGCAAATGAACTCTTTGTTGTAGTGGCAAGCGACTCCGAGAAGCGCTGATCGTTCTTGCATAGTTCAGCGAAACCGTCGCGAATGGCCGTAGCGTTGGCATGAGCAAGATCGGCAACCTCGGCTCGTGCGAAATAGAACGTCATAACATCAAAGACGGCCCGGTTGAACCGAGAGTCGAACTTTCCATCTCGCCACCGCGAGAAGCTGCTCTCGTTGCCGAATACGTCGATGGTTGCGGCA
This sequence comes from Actinomycetes bacterium, assembly GCA_031398525.1. Lineage (GTDB taxonomy): Bacteria > Actinomycetota > Acidimicrobiia > Acidimicrobiales > Ilumatobacteraceae > JANMJD01. Next base: position 2,758 of record JANNNL010000385.1, read on the forward strand.
ATTGCCCTCTCACAACGTGCTCCATCCTCCCGGATATCGTCGTCTTCGCCTG
>JANNNL010000424.1:0-4832 GCA_031398525.1 Actinomycetes bacterium
GGTTCAAATCCTGTCCCCGCCACCAAGTAAAGTACCAATTCAGAGGCCTTTTCCGAGAAATCGGGAAGGGCCTGTCGCTTTGCCGGAACCCCCATTTGTCATTCATTTGTCATTGGAAAATCCGCGAAATTCTGAGCCCCAAAAATTCTGGGCAAAAACCCGATGGTCACCGAGGCTCCGGCGGATCCTTCGTCGGTCGACCGAGTTCGAAAAACCCGAAGGTCACCGCTGCTCAGACAACCTGTGGGTGCCGAATACTCGGTCGTAGTGGTTCAAGCGGCTTGTTGGTACTCGTTGATGAGGCCGTCGCAGCCCTTGCGGGCGGTCACGGTCACGCCGGGTCCGAACAGGGTGGGCGTCGGCGGGTCGGGTGGTTTGGCAGAGTGATCGGTGGGGTCGATGCCGGTTGTAGTGATCGACGTAGTCGACGACGAGTCGTCGTAGCCGCTTCTCGTTCCAGATGATGGTGCGGTCGAGCATCTCGCGTCGCAACGTGCCGAACCAGCGTTCGATGTAGAAGTTCGCGACTGGTGTCCGTGGCGGGGTCTTGGCGATCTTGATGCCTTCGGTTCGGAAGATCTCGTCGAAGGTGTCGGTGAACTGACCGGCACGGTCCCAAACGAGTATCTTGCAGCCCTCGAACGTGTGGGCGGTGGTGATGAACAGGTTCCTTGCTGCTGGCGAGGTCCATGTTCCGGTCGGGTTGGTGGTGATTCCGGCGAGCGTGACCCGGCGGGGGACGACGTCGATGAAGAACAGCAGGTAGAAGCGTCTCTCGAGCGCGGTGTCGACTGTGACGAAGTCGCATGCTGCAGCGGCTTGTGATCGGAGGAGCGCGGTCCATGACACGGTCGCGTGTGTTGGTGATGCGATGCCGGCGGTTCGAAGGATTGTCCACACGGTCGAAGCGGCGATGATGTGCCCGAGCCGGGCGAGTTCACCGGTGATGCGCCGGTGCCCCAGGTCGGGTTCTCTTTGGCCATCCGCACGACAAGTTCACGAACCTCGGCTGAGGTGAGCGGACGACCGCCGGCTCGTCGATGCGGATGGGTCCATCTAGCGATCAGGCGTCGGTGCCACCTGAGCAGCGTGTCGGGTGTGACGATCCAACCGTCACGGAGGGCACGTGGCAGGGCTTTGGCGGTCGCGGCGAGCAACGTCCGGTCGCGTTCGGTGACGACCGGTTTGGTGGTGCGGCGTGGACGGCGAGTTGGTGGCGCAGCACGATGATCTCGAGATCTTTCGAACGACCTGACCGGACAGCGAGTACAACGAGCCCGGCGAGCAGTCGGTACAACAGGTGAAACACCCATCGATTCTGTGCTGGAACGGCCGCCTACCGGTCACGACCGAGTATTCGGCACCCACACGTCGTTCTCGATATGGTCGACGGCTGGATCGACCCGACGAGCCGTCTCAACCCGATGATGGGCACCCGCCTCGGCGACACGGCCTGATCGGCGTCGAGCCGGCGGCCAGACTGCTGGTTCTCGGTGCTCAGGCTCCGACGATGGGGTGTTCCTCAACGAACATCCGCACGCGACGCCGTACGTGGGCCATCGAATCGGCAGCGACACGCTGGCCTGTCTCAGTTGCGTAGGCGGCGTCGAAGTCGGCTCGACTGTCGAACCACAGTTCCGACACACCGTCGACCTCGTCATGGTCGTCGGACGCGTTGAACACGATCCGACGGACACCGGGCAGTTGTGCAGCCAGTGGTGGGTGCTCGGCCAACCACCAGGACAGGAATTGCTCATGTGTCATGTCGTCGCGGCGCGACAGCAGGATGATCGCCTTGCAGGCCGTCATGACTTCACGATCCGATGGTGTGGACGACCGCCGACGCCGAGGGCCAGCACAACCACGATCTCGCCGTCGCGAGGTGCATCATCGATGGAGATGGCGATCGCATCCATCTCGTCGAACGACCAGATGTCGGCGCAGTTCGTCAGTGGTGCGACGATGCGGGTGCCGGGTCCGCCGAGCAGTTTGGTGGACGGAATGATCGCCGGGCCTTTGCCGAGGGCGGCGCGGATCGGAGCACCGAAGGTCGGGTGGATGAGTGCGGCCGCGTGTTCGATCTCGCCCCCACCCCCAACGATCGCCGCCTTGCCGTACGCGGTGACGTCTTCGACCGGTGCGCCGAGCACCGCAAGCACTTCATCGATCAGCAGCTGGCCGAGTCCGCCACCCTCGGCGACTAGCTCGGCCAGGTCGTCGACGTAGCGCCCGGCGAATGGATTGGCGAACACGACGGCCGTGGCAACCTTGCGGCGCAGCCCCCGCACCGGCCTTTCCATCTCGGTGCAGGTGGTCTCGACAACGGAAACCACCTTGCGGATATCGAGGGTCATCGACTGCTCCTTCTCAGAGTTCGAATAGTTGCGTGTGAAGATCTCTCAGGGCAGGCCCGCCCGTGACCGCCACGAACCGGTGGCGGCTCACCGTTGGACCGCGCCGGGGAACGGCACTTCGCAGACTCGCCCGCGGCGCACACCATCTGGCGCGACCACCGACACTTCCGTGCCGAACGCCGCCAACCCGATGGACAGCATGCCGAGCGCGACGTTCGTCTCCAGCCGTGGGGACCACACGGCCGATGTCACCGCTCCGACCACGTCGTCGCCGACGACGACCGGCCAGCCGTCGCGCGGCAGTGGCACGCGGTCGCCGTCGATCATGAAGCCGCACAACCGTCGAGTGAGCCCCTCGTCGCGTTGGCGGCGCAGCGCATCGAGCCCGATGGCTTCGATCGGCGCGTCGAGCGAGCAGTATTTGTCGAGTCCGGCTTCGAGCGCGGTGTGTTCGCGGGTCATGTCGCTGCCGTAGGTGAGTAGTCCCGCCTCGATACGTTCGATCAGGTTCGGGCAGCCGGGCCCGATGCCGAACTCCTCACCGGCGGTCATCAGCGCGTCGTAGAGCAGGCCGCCGATCTCGGCGTCGTCGACGTAGATCTCGAAACCGCCCTGGGCGCTCCACCCGGTGCGGGCGACGAACATTTCATGTCCATGGAACGCCAACGGCTGGAAGCGGAAAAACTTGATGCTGCGCACGACCTCGCCGAATACCTTGGCCATCACGTCGTCGGCCCGCGGACCCTGCACCGCGAGCGGGGAGATGTCGGGTTCGGTCACCTCGACGTCGAGGCCCAAGGTGCGGGCGATGCCACTTGCCCAGAGCAGCACGTCGGAATCGGCGATCGACAGCCAGAAGCGATCCTCGCCGACGCGTGACACGACCGGGTCGTTGATCATCCGCCCGTCGTGATCGCAGACAGGGGCGTAGCCGCATCGGCCGACATCGAAGGACCGGAGGTCGCGCACGACGAGCATTTGGGTGAACCGTGCAGCTTCGGGTCCGGCGATCTCGACCTGACGCTCGCAAGCGACATCCCAGACCTGCACTGCGCTGCGCAGGTGGTGGTAGTCCTCCTCGACCCCGCGGATCTGCGTGGGGAGCAGCATCTTGTTGTACACCGTGTACGACTTGACGCCGAACGCCTCAACCCGGCTGGAGAAGATCGTCGATCGGATTCGCTTGGTGATGGCCAATACGGGCGGGGTCATGATCGAACACTATAGTGATCGGTATTCGTGCAGCCGCCATCCCCACTGCCGCTCCGTCCACGCGACAGGAGTTCGACTCACCCGGTTTCGCAATCCGGCTGGCCGAGGCGCGACGCCACCTCGGCCTGTCGACGCGAGGGCTTGCCGCCGCAGCCCGGATCTCCCAGGCCTACGTCGTCGCCATGGAGGGTGCGGCCCGGCCGGGCGCACGATGTGTCGTGCCGACGGTCGAGGTGATCGCCCGGTTGGCCGGCGCGCTGGGATTGAGTGCGGGCGACATGTTGGCCGCCGCACTCCGCGATCGCAGCCGACATGTCGTGCTCATCGTCGACGACGACGGGGTTGGCACGCTCGACTATGTGTGCCGAGCCTGCGGCGATGCGTCGATCGAATGGGTTCGAGCGATCTCGACCGATACTGCGCCGCCGTTGGATGCGGCGTCCAATGCGGCCAATGGGTGGACGATCAGCGTGCACCGCGACCGGACGGCCGCCTACGAACCGATCGATGTCGCCCGCACCCTACGCGAGGAACTTGCCGGCCTGCGGCCCGGCGTGACCGGCCGCAGACTCGGGCTGTTGTTCGAAGAGACGTCGTTGGTCATGGCGGCGTTGCCGGATCCGCAGGTGATCCTCGATTTCGAGCACCGATGGTCCGACGTGGTGAGCGATGCCGCCAACGCGGCGAGTGCGCATGCAGCCTGGAACGTGTGTGTCTACGACCTCCCCAGGTTGGCCGCACTGGATGACCCGGTCGCTGCTGCACTCGAGTTGTTCATCAGCCACGACACCGTGTGGGCGGCCCACGGCGCAACGACCCTCGATGGTCGACCAGCCGCCCGCCGAACCCTGCTGAAGCTCCGCCCCGGCCACACATCCGCCACGTCGTGGCGTGGCAACATCGACGAGATGCTCGACGCGATCGGCTTTGCGGCCTGATCGAGCCTCCTGTGAAAGGACTTCCATGAGTTCCACATCCCGCCGAGTACTGGCTCAAATCACTGAACCCGCTCGCCAGATCGACGTTATTCACGAGACGGACGTGCTCGTCGTCGGTTCTGGCCCTGCCGGGCTCGCGGCCGCGTTGGGCGCGGCGCGTGCCGGGGTCGAAGTGACCCTCGTCGAGCGGTTCGGATGCTTCGGTGGCAACATCACCACCGTCGGGGTCGAGGGCATGGCCTGGTACCGCCACGAGCAGACCATCGAGGCCAACGGCATCGGACGCGAGTTCGAAACCAGGGCCTTCGAAATGGGAGCGGCGGTGCCC